>NZ_JACARZ010000032.1:0-35325 GCF_013386315.1 Pseudomonas sp. P7779
AACCATAAGCCGCCGTTACCTAAATAACGGATATGTACTCAACCCCAACCCCTAGCGAAACCGCGCAATCACCGCCTCCACCACCGGATTCGGCCGCTGGGTATTCCACGCGACAGCCGTAGTCACCACATTGAGTTTCTGACTCAACCCACGAAACACCACATTGGCCGGCGCCAGCTTCTTCAACGACGCCGGCACCAACGCAATACCCTGCCCATAGCTGACAAACGCGATCTGCGAAGCCACCGACCGCACTTCATGCAGCACCCGAGGCGAAAACCCGCTGGCACGACAGGTTGCGATCAAATTGTCGAAATACACCGGACTGACGTTGCGCGAAAACATCACCAACGGCTCATTCGCCAGGCTCGACAAACTGATCCGCGTACGACTCGCCAACGGATGATCCACCGGCAACGCCACCACCAGCCGGTCCTCCGTCAGCGGCAATGACTGCACCGAAGCCCCAAGGTCACCATCCAGCCGGGCAAACGCCAGGTCGATATCCCCGGCCTCCAGCGCCGGCAACGCCTCGACGCTGTCGATTTCCCGCACCGACACCGTGAGCTGCGGGTAATCAAGCTTCAGTTGCTCGATCAACCCCGGCAGCACATCAAACATCGCCGTGGAGATCGCGCCGATGGTCAACATCCCCGACTGCCCCACCACCGCTTCTTCCACGGCGAGTTCCAGGCGCTCCAGCTGCTCGGCGAACTTGCGCACCGCCGGCAGGATCGCCGCGCCCACCGGAGTCAGCTTGGCCCCCCGTCGGGAGCGGTCGAACAGCTTGACCTTGAGCGCCTGCTCCAGCACCTGGATCTGCTCGCTCAGCGGTGGCTGGGACATGCCGAGGCGCTTGGCCGCACGGCCAAAGTTCTGCTCTTCAGCCACGGCCAGGAACAACCAGAGGTGACGAATCAGGCGAAAGTTGATCATGGTCTTATCCATAGGTTAAGCGTATGCAAGGCTTCTGTACTTCGTAATATACCTATCATAGGCACTGCCTGACACTGGCCGCCTCCGTCACCCGAGGCTTGCCCATGACCCCTGACCGTTTGCTCGACCGCCTGGCCGCACTGGACACCAACACCGTGTCCGACGCCCTCGACTTCCTCGGCCTGCCCGGCGCCACGGTGGGCCTGCGCCCATTGTGGAACTGCCCGAAGATCGTTGGCCGCGCCAGTACCGTACTGCTCGGCCCCAAGTCCGACATCGCCCCGACCGTGCACTTGATCACCCCGGTGATCGAACAGGTCGCGACAGACGACCGGGTGCTGGTGATTGCCGGCGGTATCGAGGGCATTTCCTGCTGGGGCGACATCATCGCCAACGCGGCGTTGCGCAAACACATACGCGGTACGGTGATTGATGGTTTCAGCCGCGATATCGACGGCAGCGAAGCCATCAGCTATCCGGTGTACGGACGCGGCGTGACCATGATCAGTGCGCGCAACCGCGTGGTGCAGCTCGACGCCGGCGTGACCCTCAGCGTTGCTGGCGTAAGCGTCAGCGAGGACGACTACGTGATTGCCGATACCTGCGGCACGGTATTCGTGGCCCAGGCGGTGATCGAAAAGGTCCTGGACCTGGGCGAGCGCATTGCCCGCCGCCAGGACGGCATGGTGCAGGCCGTGCGCAGTGGGCGCTCTGTGGTCGAGGTGATGCACGACGCACAGTTTGAGGCGATCAGCCGATGAGTACCGATATCCAGCGGCTGAACCCGCGCCTGGCCAGCGCACAACCGTCTGCCACCTATCGCATCATGGACCGCGTCGCCGAACGCCGGGCGCAAGGCGCGCAGATTATCTCGCTGTGCGCCGGCGAACCGGATTTCGACACCCCGGCGCATATCCGCGAAGCCGCGATCCAGGCCATTGAAACCGGGCATACCCGCTACACCCAGGTGGCCGGTGCGCGGGCCCTGCGGGAGGCGGTGGCGGCGAAGTTCCGGCGCGAAAACGGCCTGGACGTGTCCTGGCAGGACACCCTCGTGTGCAACGGCGGCAAGCAGGTGATCTACAACGCCCTGGCAGCCACCCTCAATGAAGGCGACGAGGTGATCGTGCCCGCACCGTACTGGGTCAGTTACCCGGAGATGGTGCAACTGTGCGGCGGCGAGGCGCGCATCGTCACTTGCAATGCCAACAGTGGGTTCAAGCTGACACCCGAGGCCCTGGCTGCTGCAATCACCCTGCAAACACGCTGGCTGATCCTCAATTCACCGTCCAATCCCACCGGCGCGGTGTACAGCCAAGACGACTTGCGGGCACTCGCCGAGGTGCTGTTGGCCCACCCGCAGGTGCTGATCCTGGCCGATGACATTTACGAGCACCTGATCTTCGACGGCCAGGCCTTTCATACCCTGGCCCAGGTTGAGCCGCGTTTGGCACCACGCACATTGACCATGAACGGCGTGTCCAAGGCCTACGCCATGACCGGCTGGCGCATCGGTTTCGCCACTGGCCCACGCTGGCTGCTGGAGGCCATGGAAAAACTCCAGGGCCAGCAGACCTCCGGCGCCTGTTCGATCTCGCAACAGGCGGCCCTCGCTGCACTGGAAGGCCCCAGGGATTTCATCCGCGACAGCCGCCGGGTGTTCCAGGCGCGCCGGGACTTGATGGTCCAGTTGCTGAACGACACGCCAGGCCTGACGTGCATCAGCCCCGCCGGCGCGTTCTACGCGTTCGCCTCATGCGCCGCGCTGATCGGGCGCACCTCGGCGGGCGGGCGGCTGCTGCGCAGCGATGAAGACGTGGCCCTGGCGCTGCTGGATGAGGCCAATGTGGCCGTGGTGCATGGCAGCGCCTTTGGCCTGGGGCCGTACATCCGCATCGCCTATGCCCTGGATGACAAGTCGTTGCGCCAGGCGTGCGAGGCAATCCGCGGCTTCTGTCGCAGCCTGCTGGCAGAAGAATAAAAGTGATGAGTTCACATAGATAAATATCGCTAATGGTGGCATGCGCCCCTTCTTAAGATTAAGGCCGAACAGGACAACACTCACAACAACAAGGTCCGCCCCCATGTCTATGCCTGAAGTCATAAAACCCGCTGTGCGCAGCCAATACCGCTGGGTGGTTGCTGCGCTGATTTTCCTGATCTACACCGTGGCCGCCGCCGACCGGGCCAACCTCGGCGTGGCGCTGCCGTTCATTCGCCAGGAATTTGCAATGAGCAACGCCCAGGCCGGTGGCCTGGTCAGCCTGTTCCTGCTGGCTTACGCCCTGGCACAACTGCCGTCGGGCTTTGCCTTCGGCCGCTTTGGCGTCAGCCGGATCCTGCCGGGGGCCATGGTGCTGACCTCGTTGCTGACCGGCCTGGTGGGCACCGCCAGCTCACTGCTGACGCTGAAACTCTATCGCCTGGGCCTGGGCATCGCCGAAGGCCCGCTACCCATCAGCATGACCACCACCATCAACAACTGGTTTCCGGCACGGGAAAAAGGCACCGCGTCGGGGATCTTTCTGTCGGCCGTGAAGTTCGGACCGGTGATCGTGCCGCCGCTGTGTGCCGTGATCATTTCGGTGTGGGGCTGGCGCGAGATTTTCTACTTCTTTGCGATCCCGGGCATCGTGCTGGCGGTGGTCTGGTACTTCCTGGTCACCGACCATCCGTCCCGCAGCCGCTTCGTCAACCAGGCCGAACTTCAATACATCGTCGAAGACACCGCAATCGCCCAGACCGCCCGTGTGCACAAGACGCCGGCGTGGGTGAAAAAGCTCGACCGGGTGATCCGCACCCGCGATGAAAAGCCCCTGGAAACCAACCGTCAGGTTTTCACCTCATGGAATATCTGGGGGTGCGCCACCAGCTACTGCTTCCAGCTCGGTGTCTCCAGCGTGCTGCTGGCGTGGATTCCCACCTACCTGATGACCGTCAAGCAGTTTTCGATCATGAACATGGGCCTGGTCTCGGCAGCGCCCTGGGTGGGCGCGGTGCTGGGCAACCTGCTGGGAGGTTTCTGCTCGGACCGCCTGATGGGCGGGCGCCGCAAGCCGGGCATGTTGCTGTCGGCGGTCGGCACCTCGTTGATGATGTACCTGCTGATCAACTCACCGGCCGAGCCCCTGCCCTACGGCTTGCTGCTGATGCTGACCGGCGTGGTGCTGAGCCTCGGCTTCTCGTCCTACATGGTCTACCCGATGGGCCTGACCACCAAGAAGACCTTCCCGATCTCCAACGCCATCGTGAACATGATCGGCCAGTTGGGCGCCGCCGCCACGCCCTTCATCACCGGCCTGCTGCTGGACAACTACGGCTGGAACTACGTGTTCGCCTGGCTGGCGATCGGCTCGTTCATCAGCTTCATCATTTTGCTGACCATTGCCGAGCCCCGCCCGGCCTCCAGCCACCCGACCTGATTTGTCACCACCACGAGGAGTTACCCATGTCACCCCAAGACCAAGAATTGGTTGCCCTGTTTGCCGGCCTGGACACCCCGGGCGTGTCCGACGCCCTGGACAAGCTAGGCCTGCCCGGCCAATGCCTGGGAATCATGCCCCTGGACAACTATCGCCAGGTGGTGGTCGGCCCGGCCTTCACGGTGCGCTACGTCAGCGCCAGCACCCCGCCGGGCACCGTAGGCGACTTTATCGATGACGTGGCCGAAGGCGATGTGGTGGTGATCGACAACGACGGACGCACCGACTGCACGGTGTGGGGCGACATCATGACCCAGTACGCCGGCAGCCAGCGGATCGCCGCGACGGTGATCGATGGCGTGTGCCGCGACGTGAGCAAGGCCCTGGGCGACGGCTACCCGCTGTTCACCAAGGGCCGGTTCATGCGCACGGGCAAGGACCGGGTTGAAGTGGAAGCGGTAAACCAGCCGGTGTCCATCGGCCAGGCCCGGGTGTGCGCCCGGGACATCGTGGTCGCCGACGCCAATGGCGTGGTGATCGTGCCGCGCGAGCGGGCCCATGAAGTGGCAGCCTGTGCACGCTCGATTGAAGCGGTGGAAGCGCGTATCCGGGCGCTGCTCGATGAAGGCAAATCCCTGCGTGAAGCCCGCGCAGCGCTGGGTTATCACACCCTGCAACGCAAGGGCTGAAAGGTCCTTCAGTTCGCCGGTCGCAACAGCTGCATCTGCTGGCGATAGTCATCCGTCACCTGCCGCGACTGGCTGCTGCTGGTAATCACCCTCGGTGTGATCAGCACGATCAACTCGGTGCGATCCCTGGACTTGCTGGTGTTGCCAAACAACCAGCGCAGCCCGGGGATTTTCCCCAGGTACGGCACGGCGCTGACGCTCTCCGCGTTGTCCTGCTTGATCAACCCGCCAAGCAACACGGTCTGGCCGCTTTGCACCGCCACCTGGGTCGACACCGAGCGCGTGGAGATACGCGGGTTGTTGGGTGTGTCGCTGCTGTTGGTGGTTTGGTTCTCGGCGTCGCTGACCTGTTGCTGGATGTCCATGTACACCAGGCCGCCCGGGTTGATCCGCGGCACCACGTCGAGGATCACCCCGGTCTGCACGTATTCGACGCTGCTCAAGGTGCTGTCGGCGTTGCCGGTGTTGACCGTGGTCTGGCTGATGGGGATGTTGTCACCCACCTGGATCTGCGCCGGCTGGTTGTTCATCACCACCAGCGATGGCGCCGACAGCACCTGGGTGCGGCCGTTGGTTTCCAGGGCGTGCAAGGCCACTTGCAGGTTGGAGCTGACGAAGGAATAGAACAGCGAATCCGCGCCCAATCCCGCACCGCCGCCACCCAGGGCGCCCTGGCTGCCAGGGGTATTGGCTACCGTGGTGCTGGTGGAGTTGCCCGCCAGGCGGCCCAGGTACCATTGCACCCCTAGGTCCAGTTCGCCGGTGAGTTTGACTTCGAGGATGCGCGTCTCGATCTGCACTTGCAGCGGCGGGTTGTCGAGGCGCTTGATCGCCGATTCGATCTCCTTCCACTGCACCGGTCGGGTGCGTACCAGCAACTGGTTACTGCTTTTTTGCGCGGTGATCCGGGTGCCGGCGTCGAGGCTTTTGGCAGCGCCCGGCTCTGCATTTTCACCGTCTTCGCTGGCGGCCGGGGCCTGGTCCTCATCGTCACTGACGGGCGGGCTATTGCTGCTGTTGTTCAAGCCACCCGAGGTGCCGCCGCTGGTGTTCAGTGACGACAAGGTCGCCGTGCGCAGCCCCGGCGCCACCTGGGCCGGCGCATCGTCCTTGATCGCGCCGGTGCCGTAGATCTGCCGCAGGTATTTGGCGAGGTCCGTGGCCTTCATGTTGCGCACGTCGTAGACGTACATCTGCGGCTCGTTGCCGCCGCCCTCATCGATGGTGTGAATCCAGTCGCCAACTTCGCTGAGGTACTGCGGCTGGGACGAGATCGCCACCACCGAATTGGTCCGCTCGATGGGCAGGAAGCGCACCATGCCCGCCAGGGGCATGCCGCTGTCGGGGCCAAACATTTTTTGCAGCTCGGGCATCAACTCGGCCACCGAGGCCCGTTGCAAACCGAACACCCCCACCGACATCCCCTTGAGCCAATCGACGTCGAAGGTGTCGATGGTGTCCTGATAGTTGGCCAACTCATCCGGCGTACCGGCCAGGCTCAGCACGTTGCGTGCCGGGTCCACCAGCAGGAATGCGTTTTCCCGGGCGAACGGCTTGAGCAGTTTCTGCATTTCCGTGGCCGAGATATAGCGCAGCGGAAACAGCCGTGCGGAGAGTCCGCTGGAGGGTTGCGACACGCTCATTTCCGGCACCAGCTTGCCCGCCACCGCCTGGTTGGCGGGCAGGATCACGTAGCGCTGGCCCTGGCGGATCATCGCGTTGTCGGTCCAGGACAGCAGGGTTTCGAGGATCGACAGCGCCTGTTTCTTGTTCACCGGCTTTGAGGTGGAAAAGCTTACGTTGCCTTTCACGCCCTGGGCGATGCTGTAGTTCTCGTGCAGCAGGTCGCCCATGACGCTGTTGATCACCGCTTCAATCGGCTGGTCGGCGAAGTTGAACACGATGTCGCCGCTGGCTTCATCCTTGACCGCCGCCGGTGCGGGCTGGCGCACGAACTGCTGGTTACCGCGAATCAACTGGCGCTGGGGCGGCGTAGGCGCCTGGGGTTGGCGGCTGTCGGCCGCAGGCGACTCGCTGGCCGGGTCCACGGGCGGCCGTTGCGAACCGGTGCCCTGCATCGCCTCGTGAAGCAAGGCATCGTCCGGGTCGAGGTGATCGGGGAATGACCCACACCCGCCCAAGGCGACGGCGGTGGCCAGGCAAAACACGCTGGTGCGCAAGGCGCTAGGGGAAGTATCGATCAAGGGGCGGGCTCGTGAGGAAGGGAAATCGGTGGTGTGGTGGACGGCGGCGGCAAACGCGGAACGCTGAGGCTCAGGGTTTGCGTGCGGCCATCCAGCACAAAACGGGCGTGCAGCGGTGTCAGGTGTTCCAGGCGCCAGCCGTTGGGCAGAGTCTGGCCTTGGTGGACCTTGAGCGGCGGGCCCTCGTCACGCTTGAGCAGCGCGACGCGCAGGTCGCCGTCGAGCAGCACGCCGGTCAGCTTCAGGCTCGACAGGCTGGAAATCTCGGCCTGACCCACGGCGGCATCGGGGCTGCGATCGGGGCTGAACAGCGGTGCCTGCCAGGTGCCGGCGAGGCTTTCCAGGGTCGCACTCGGGGCCACGTGAACCTTGGCCGAAGCATTGGCGCGCACGGCGGAGGCAGGCTCACCCAACCACTGCGGCGCGTCGCCGATGCTGCTCAAGATGCCCACCATCAGCAGGCCCAGCAGCCCGGCCACACCGAGCAACACCCACTCGAGGGGGCGCAATGAATTGATCATCGGCGGGCCTGCGTGGCGGCTGCCGGTTGCAGATAACCGCGCACCAACAGGTGCACCACCAGCTTTCCGGCACCGCCGCTGGCGGGGGCATTCGGCCCGCGACGGACGCTCATTTCATCCACGAACAGGAACGGTCGCTGGTACTCCAGCTCATGCAGGATCGCGGTCAGGGGTTCGATGGCGCAGTTGAGGGTCAGGCTGACTTTGACCTGGCGATAGGGCTCGGTGTCGTCCTGCTCCGGGGTGATGGGCATGCGCTGGGTCAGGCTGCAGCCGCCGCCGAGGCCGGCGCGGCTGTTGATCAGGTCGGCGATGCGCTGCATCAGGTCCGCCGCCACGGCGCTGGGGTCATCCCCCGGCAACAGGCTGGTGCTGCTGGCCGGGTCCTGGCGGGCTTGCTCCAGTTGCTCACGCAAGGCGGCGCCCTGGTGCAGCAGGCCCGCATAGCGTTGCTGTTGTTCGCGCAGCTGTTCGGCCTGCTCGCCCATGGCACGCAATGGCCCGGCGAACCAGCTGTCGATCAGCAGCCAGTAACCGCCGCCCAGCACCAGCGCCAGGACCAGCAAGGCGGCGCCGCGACGCTCACGGGGTGTCAGTGGTCGGCGCATCGGCGGCCTCCTGGTGCAAGTGGGCGCGCAGGGAAAACTGATCCTTGCCGGTTTGCGCATCGGGTTGGATCACCCCTTCGAACTGGGGGTTTTCCAGGCTGTGGCACGCCTTGATCCGGGTGATCAGGGCACTCGCCTTGGCGCTTTGCCCGGAGAAGGACACGTCGGCGCCGTTGTTGACGTCCAACTGGTCGATCCAGGTATCGGCGGGCAGGCAGGCGGTCAGCTCGTTGAGCAACGCCGCCAACGGCGGTTGTGCCGACTTGCGGCGGATCAGGTACTGCGCGGCGCCACGGGTATTGAGCAGTTGCTGGCGCAGGCTCTGGACCTCGGCGACCTGGGCTTTCTGTTGTTGCACCTGCGCCTGCATGACGTCGAGCACCCGCTGGCGGTCGTTGAGCCACAGCAGCATCGCGGCAATCAGCAAGGCGCCGCACAGCCAGGGCAGGCTGCGTTGCAAGCCCTTCCCGGCCGGCCGCTGGCGTGGGCGCAACGGCGCCGGCAGCAGGTCGATGCCCATTGGCCCGTCCACATCCACCGCATGGGGCTGCAAGCCGAGAGCAGCGCAGTCCAACAGGATTTGATCCAGGCGCTCCCGCAGGATGGCCACCAGGGTCACTTGCACATGCGTGGCGGTGCGCCGTTCCTGGCGGGCCACGAAGTACAACTGTTCAGCTTCGAACGGGGTAAAGCGGTCCAGCTCATAACCCACCACCGTCGACAGGTTGCGCGCGGCCGCCAGGGGCAGTTGCAGGGTTTGCAGCAACACCGCCGAGGGCGCGAGCACCAGCACCTGGCGCACCTCGTCGGCAGGTTTTGCCACCGGCCCGGTCAGCGGCCAGTGGTAGCGGTGCTCGGGGATGTCACGGACCGACAGCCACGCCGGCAGGCAGCCACGCAGCTCCTTGAGCCACAGGCGCCAGCCCACTTGCAGCAAGCTGCCGCGCCAGCGCCGGGTGAGCGGTTCGGCCAGCTGTTGAAGGCGCGCCACTGGCGCCGAAAGGTATGGATTCATTCTTGCCAACGCAGCACCCGATAAGGTTGTGCGCTTCCCTCCGATGGGCTCAATAAAACCGTGGTTCGTAACCGGGCGTGGTAACCGCCGGGGCGTTGTGCGCGGCTGTCGATCACCAGCACGTCACCGGGGTCGGCCCCTACCGCGCTCTGCCGGGGCAGGTTCAGCGCCTGGCGCATCAAGGGGCTGGCGAAGGCGGGATCGGGCCGGTCGAGGCCACTCCACAAACTGATTTCCGGGGTGAGCCGGCTGTACAGCGCCTGGGTCATGCCGGGCAATTGCCGCACTTCCTCCACCACGCGGAACGGCGCCAGGCCTGCGTTGCGCCGCATTTCCAGGTCCCTGGCGAGCCGGCTGGCCTGGGCCTGGGTGGCGCCGCAGGCCAGGGCCAGGCGGGCAAAGTCAGCGGCCTCGGCGCTGTTCAAATACAGCTTGCCGCGCTCGCTGTGCAGGCTCACGTGAAGCTGTGCGTCATCAAATACCAGGGGCATTTCGCGGCCGTCGGCGATCCATTGCTTGCGTTGCAGCGGGTCGGCCAGGGCCTGCATGGCCAACGCCACGCCCGCCTCCGCCGCCAGCAGCGCCTGGGTATGCTGGCGATGCCACAGGGCCTGGCGGCTTTCCAGTTGTACCCAACCGGCCAGGCCGCCCAGCAGCAAGCTGAGCAACGCCAGTACCCACAGCACCAGCAGCAATGCAACGCCGCGCTGACGCTTCATTCGCCTGATGCTCCGCTAGAGAGGTTCAGCCGCAGGGCAACCACTTGGGTGACCCACGGCACCGGTCCGTTGACTTTTGCTGCAATGCGTACCGCATAAGGCAGGCGTTTGGTCCACGGCCAGTCACTGATCCAACCGGTGGCCTGGCCCTTGGGCGACAGGCCGCGATAGCTGAATTGCAGATCCTCGACGTTCTTCAGCAACACCTGCGGTTCGCTGCGGGTGGCCGGCACGCTCACTTGGGCATTGGACTCAAACCGTGCGAACGCCACCTGCAACTCGCGCTCGGTCAACTGCAAGGTGAAACGCTGGATACCGCCGCCGAGCACGCCCGGCAAGGTCGCGACGTATTGCAGGCGCTGGGGAGCGCCGACAAAAAAGCCGTTGGTCTGGCTGTCGTCCTCGGTCACGTCCAGGGGCAGCGCCTCGCTGATGGAAGTGCGCAGGAACTGTTGCGCGGCGCGACTTTCATCCAGGCTGACGGTGTAGCGCTGCGCCTTGAGTACTGCACGGTTGGCTCCCAGGAGCGCGCCGCCCACCAGGGCCAACAACACGCCCAGCAAGCTGAGCACGATCATGATTTCGAGCAACGTGAAGCCCCGCTGCTGCTTCACTGGAGGCTCCCGTCGCGGCTGGCGCGCAGTTTCAAGGTACTGAAATTTGCGCGGCGCGGACCTTCGCTGACGCTGAGATCGAGGCGAAACAAATGTGGCTGACCGATGCGGGTGGGCTGCTGGGCGACGCGCAGTTGCCAGGCAATGCCGTCCAGCTCGCCCTGGCGCACGCCACTGGCCAGGGGCCCCGACGCCTCCTGATCCATCACGCTCAAGGCGGTATGGGTCAGGCGGTCGCTGTGGGCCACCTGCAACAACGAGCGCGCGCTTTGGCCGAACGCGACCAGCAACACCGTGCTGCAGATCGCCATGAGGGTCAGCGCTGCGAGCATTTCCAGCAAGGTAAAACCCGACTGACGCTTCATGGCAATGCCCTGGACTGCACGCTGCCGGTCAGCCAGCCGACGTCGATGCGCCAGCGTCGCGTGCCATTGGCCAATAACAGGTTGCCGCCGGTAGAGCTGCCGTCGGGGTAAAACTCCACCGCAGCGCCTGCGTGTTCGGCGGTGTGCAGGGTCACTTGCAGATCGGCCGGCCAGTGCTTGATGGGTTGCCCCGGCGCCTGAAAGCTCAGCCGGGCCAAGTCGAAGACGGTCTTGGCCGACCTGCCGCTGACAATCGCCCGTGCCCGTGTGCTGCGCAGGGCATCCACCATCTGCCCGACCACGTGGCGCTCTTTCGCTACCCGCAGGCCTTGTTGCAGGCCAAATCCCACCAACCCGGCCGCGATGCTGATCAACACGATCACCACCAGCATCTCCAGCAGGGTAAAGCCGCGTTGGAGGGCCGGCATTATTCCCAGTTGCCCAGGTCGGCGCTGTAGCCTTCGCCGCCGGGCTGGCCGTCCTGACCGTAGAAGATCAGGTCGAAGGCGCCATGTTCACCGGGGAAGCGATAGCCGAAGGCATGGCCGAACGGGTCCTTGAGGTCTGAGGGCTTGGCGTACGGTCCGGCCCAGCCGGCGGTGTTGCCGGGCTTGTCGACCAATTGCTGGAGGGTCTTGGGTGGCGAGCCGACGTCCAGGCCGTAGCTCTCGATCTTCATGCTCAGGCTGGCCAGTTGCGCCTTGCCCGCGCCGTATTTGCCCTTGTCGACGTTGCCGCCCACCTGGCGCACCACGATGGTCGCGACGATGCCCAGCAACACAATCACCGCGAGCATTTCCAGCAAGGTGAAACCGCCTTGGCGGCGGGCGGGTTTGAAACGGGTATGGCGCATCGGCTTGCTTCCTTGGGTCTTCATATATTGCTGGTCAGGCTCATCAGCGGCAGCATGATCGCGAGCATGATCACCGCCACCAGCACCGCCATGACCACGGTCAGGGACGGCACCAGGGCGGCGAGCAGGCGGTCGATGCCGCGCTTGGCTTCGACGTCGAACACGTCGGCGACCTTGAGCAGCATGCTGTCCAGTTCACCGGCCTGTTCGCCGACTTCAATCATTTGCAGGGCCAGGTCCGGCAGCAGCGGTTGGCTGCCAAACGCACTGGCCAGGGTGCCGCCGCCTTTCACCGACTCGGCGGCCTGGGCCACTTGTGCCTGCAAGGCACGGTTGGTGCAGACCTGGCGGGCGATCACCAGCGCTTGCAGCAGCGCCACGCCGTTGCTCAGCAAGGTGCCGAGGGTGCGCGCCAGGCGTGCGGCTTCGACCCGCTGCAACAGCGGGCCGATAACGCGGATACCCAGCACGCGCCGGTCGTACTGCTCGCGGTGTCGTGGGTTGCGCAGGCGTGCCGCCAGGGCCCAGACCGTCACGATCAACCCGGCAAAAACCGCCAGGCCATAGGCGCCGAGGAACTGGCCAAGGCCCAGGATCACTTCGGTGATCAACGGAATCGGCACGCCCAGGTCCTTGAAGATCGGCACGAACTGCGGCACCACGTAAGCCAGCAACAGCGCCAGGGAACCGAGCACGCCCACCACCAGGAAGGCGGGATAGATCAGCGCGTTGATCACCTCGCCTCTCAATAACTGGCTGCGTTCCAGGTAGTCACTGAGTTGGCGCAGGGTGTTCTCCAGCGCACCGCCCGCCTCACCGGCACGCACCATGCTCAGGTACAGCGGCGAAAACTGGCTGCCCTCCTCTTCCAGCGCTGCCGACAATGGCTTGCCGGCCTTGACGTGCTCGCGGATACGCTCGATCAGCGCCCGGGTCTGCGGCTGGCCGGGCTGCTTGAGCAGGATGCCCAGCGAGCGCTCCAGCGGTTGGCCCGCGCCCAGCAGGGTGGCCAGTTGCTGGGTAAAACTGACCAGCGCCGCGCCATTCAACTGACCGCGCCCGAAGGCATTGCGCAGCCCTTGGGCACCGGCGGCATCGATGTGCAATAGCAGCAGGCCACGCTTGTGCAGCGCAGCGACGGCGGCGGCCTGGTCCTTCGCTTCGAGGGTGCCGTTCTGCGCGACGCCCTGGCTGTCCAGGGCACGGTATTTGAACAGGCTCACGCGCCCTCTCCACGGGTGACGCGCAACACTTCTTCAAGGGACGTGACACCGGCCACCGCCTGGCGCAGGCCTTCTTCATGCAGGGTGCGCAAGCCACCACGGCGGGCGGCCTGTTCGAGGGTCGCGGCGTCGGCCTGGCGCATCAACAAGCTGCGCAGTTCGTCATTCATCACCAGCAATTCGGTGATTGCACTGCGGCCGTGGTAACCGCCGCCGGCGGCGTTGGCGCGAGGCCGGTAAAGCAGGATCGGGCGCTGCTCGGTGAAGCGGTCGAGGCCGTGTTCCTCGATCAGCTCCGGCGGGGCTTCGAACGCCTCACGGGTCGCCGGGTCGAGGCGACGCACCAGGCGCTGCGCGAGGATGCCATTGACGGTCGAGGCGATCAGGTAGCTCTCCACCCCCATATCCAGCAGGCGCGTGATACTTGCTGCGGCACTGTTGGTGTGCAGGGTCGAGAGCACCAGGTGGCCGGTCAGGGAGGACTGGATGGCGATGCGGCAGGTTTCGAGGTCGCGGATTTCACCGATCATGATCACGTCCGGGTCCTGGCGCACGATGGAGCGCAGCGCGCCGGCGAAGTCCAGCCCAATGGCGGGTTTGACCTGGATCTGGTTGATGCCTTCCAGCTGGTATTCCACCGGGTCTTCGACGGTGATGATCTTGCGCTCGGCGGTATTGAGCCGCGACAACGCGGTATAGAGCGTGGTGGTTTTACCCGAGCCGGTGGGCCCGGTGACCAGCAGGATGCCGTGGGGCCGCTCGAGCACTTCAAGAAAGGTTTCCAGGCGCTGGCCATCAAAGCCCAGGCTCTGGAAATCGAACTGCACGGTCTGGCGGTCCAGCAGGCGCATCACCACCGACTCGCCAAAACTGGTGGGCACCGTGGATACCCGCAAATCCAGCTCCTTGCCCTGGATGCGCAACATGATCCGGCCGTCCTGCGGCAGGCGGCGCTCGGCGATGTCGAGGCGCGCCATGATCTTGACCCGGGAAATCACCGCTGCCGAGGAACTCGCCGGCGGCGCTTCGGCTTCATGCAGCACACCGTCGATGCGGTAGCGCACCTTGAGCTGGTTTTCAAAGGGTTCGATATGGATGTCCGAGGCGCGGTGCTCCACGGCCCGTTGCAGGATCAGGTTGACCAGGCGAATCACCGGGGCTTCGGAGGCCATGTCCTTGAGGTGTTCGATGTCTTCCAGGGCACCGCCCTGTTCGTCGAGGTTTTCGATCAGGGTGCCCATGGCGGAACGGCCCTGGCCGTAGTAACGCTCGATCAGGGTTTCGACTTCGTTGCGCGGCCCGACCGCCAGCCACACCGGCACGCCGCACGCGTACGCCAGGGCCTGGAACGGATACAGCAGCGCCGGGTTGGCCGCCAACACCCGCACACCACCGTGGCTCCAGCCCACCGGCACCACCTGGTAATGGCGCATGAAGCGTTCGGTCAGCGCCGGCAGCGGGTCGAGCACGGGCGGTGCGGCGTCCGCCAGCAGCAACGGCGCGCCGAGCAAATCGGCCCAGGCCCGCGCCAGTTCCACTTCGGAAACCAGCCCCAGGCGCGTCAGCAGGCCGAGCAGTTCGGGGTCGTCGGATTCCTGGGATAACCGTCGAGCACGTTCCAGGTCGACGGTTTTCAGACCGGCTTTTCGCATCAGCCACGCGCACACTTGTTCGGCATCCGGAATCTGCATTCGGCATGCATCGATGGGCATTGACGGTATCGGTTGAGACATCTGCACCATTCTGAACAACTAGTTGAAGAGGCTGTTTCCAAGGGTGCAGAAACAACAACTAGTCCCAGCGGCGCCTTGAACAAGATCAAGACCCTGCACACAAGCGATGTGCAGGACAGCCGTGGCAAATCATGGCCTTTTAGAACTACTGACCAAGGCCATTAGTTCGCCACAATTCATAAAATCTTGTTAAACACATCGACTAACATATTGATGCTTAGTTCACGATTGCAAATAGCCAGCCCACTGCAACAGTACTAATCATTGAACTTCTCGTCGTTTAATTTTGAACTGCACAAGAGTGCCACTTCCCTGTGGCGCGATTGCCGCTAGAAGTCGACGGTCGCCGACAGTAAATACGTGCGCGGCGTCGACAAGGTCAACCCCGGCTCGCTGTCATCCGAGGCACCGGCCGAACTCCAGTAGCGCCGGTTGGCCACGTTCTCGACATTGGCCCGCAGGGTGATGTGCTTGTCGTCGACCTTGAAGGCGTAGCGTGCGCCGACATCAAGCCGCGTCCAGGCGTCGATTTCCTTGACGTTGGACTGGTCCAGGTACTGCGAGCTGGAATAGATCCCGCGGCTGGTCAGGGTCAGGCCTTCAACAGTCGGCACGTCCCACTCCGCGCCCAGGTTGACGTTGTACTTGGGCGTGGCCGGCGCGCGGTTGCCGTCGTAGGTGCCGTTGGTGGTGTGGGTCAGTTCGCTGTCGATGTACATCACCCCGCCCAGCAGGCGGAAACCCTTGAGCGGCTCGCCGAACACGCTGAGTTCCACACCATCGTTTTGGCGCTTGCCATTGGGGCCGAAGACCAGCGTGGTGGCGTTGGTCTCGTAGGCCGGCTGCTTGATCCGGAATACAGCGGCCGTCACCGCGAACGCACCGGCGTCGTACTTGGCGCCGACTTCGACCTGACGGCTGATGAACGGTGGGAAGATTTCGTCATCGTTGACCGACGCCGACGGCGCGACCTTGCCCTGGCTCAAGCCTTCCATGTAGTTGGCGTACAACGAGAGCTTGTCGGTGGCCTTGAACAGGATGCCGCCGGACGGTGAAATTTTTTCCTCGTCGTAGGCGGTGTCGCCTTTGACGTCATCGGTCCAGTCGTCGACCTTGACCCGCTGCCAGCGCGCACCGAGGGTCAGCAGCAACCGGTCATCGAAAAAACCCAGGGTGTCGGACAACGCCACACCGCTGAAACGGTTTTCGGTGTAGACCTTCGAGTCAAATCGCGTTGGCCGGCCAGGCGCGGGGGTTTCCACAGGGTTGTAGATATTGCTCGAACCCGGCGCATATCGCGCGCCGCCGTTTTCGAAGTCCATGTAGAAGTAGCTGGCCGCCAGGTTGACCTCATGGCTCACCGGGCCGGTATGGAACCAGTTGCGCACGCCCGCCGTGGCGGTGCGCACGTTTTCATCACGGGTGAAGTCGCGGGGCTGCACGCTGAAATCGCCGGCGTTGTTGGTCACTGACACAGCATGGCGCAGGAAGTCATGGTTGCTTTTGCGCGCACCGACGCCGCCGTAGAGCATTACGTTGTCGCTGAGATCAAACTCGCCGTTGACCGTGCCGAAGGTGTCGTTGGTGCTTGCCTTGCTCCAGGGCTGCGCGTAGTTGTGGCGTACGTCGTTGGCACTCGGCACCCTGGCGTTGGGCCCGACTTGCACGCGTTCCTGGGGGGCGTCGGTGTCGCGCTCGGTGCGGCCGATGTCGGTGGAGAGTCGCAGGCGTTCACCGCGAAAATCCAGGCCCAACACGGCCATTTCGCGGTCGACACTCTGGTGATCCCAGGCGGTGTCGCCGGACTGTTTCACGCCGTTGAAACGCAGGCCGAACTGGTTGTCTTCACCAAAACGCCGGCCGATATCCACGGCTCCGCCCGCCTGGCTGTCGGAGGCCCAACTGCCGGTGAGCGAGGTGATGGGTGTGTCGGTGGCACGCTTGGGCACCACGTTGATCCCGCCGCCCACGCTGCCCCGTGGCGAGATGCCGTTGATCAACTGGCTGGGGCCTTTGATGATGTCGACGCGCTCGGCCATTTCCATGTCGATGGTGTAGGTCGGCAATACGCCATAGAGGCCGTTGTAGGCGACATCACTGTTGAACAGGCTGAAGCCGCGAATGGTGAATTGCTCATAGCGCCCGCCGGCCGGGTTGGTGGCGCGCACCGAGGGGTCGCTGGCAATCAGGTCGCCAAGGGTACGCGCCTGTTGGTTCTTGACCGCCGCGCTGGTGTAGGTGGTCATGCTGAACGGGGTATCCATGAAGTCCTTCGAGCCCAGCAGGCCCTGGGAGCCACGGCGCGCCACCTGGCCACCAGCAAAGGACTCGCTGCCGGCATCGCCGGTGGTGCCGAGAATCGAGGTGGGCGCCAGTTGCAGGCTGCCGCCTTCGGGAACCGGGGTCAGCCTATAGGCCTGCTCGCCCATGGGCTGCAGTTGCAGGCCGGAGCCCTGGAGCAGGCGCGCGAAACCTTCTTCGACGCCGTATTCGCCGGACAACCCGCTGCTGTTGCGGCCGCTGACCAGCGCCGGGTCCACCGAGAGGTTGACCCCGGCCAGCCCGGCGAAACGGGTCAGCGCGGCGCTCAGGCTGCCGGCCGGCACCTGGTAGCTGCGCCGGGACGCACCGTCTTCGGCATAGCTGATGGGAACGAACAACGGGCTGGCACTCAGGCTCAGCATGAGGCTGAGGTTCAGCAACGGGCGTATTGCGGGCATTGGAAGAAGCTCTCGATTTTGTTCACTTACCTGGAATGACCAGTCACGTGAAAAAAAGGGACAGGCTTCAGCCACTATTTTTTGATTATTACGGTTTGATGCCTTTGAGCTTCTGGAGCAGCTCCATCAATTGCTCCAGGGATTCCTCGCCGAACTGCTCCTGAATCTTCAGGTAATTGCTTTCCATCCCGGCGCTCATGTCGACGAAACACTGCTGGCCCTGTTCGGTCAGGGCGACGAACACCCGGCGCTGGTCTTCGGCGGATTTGCGCCGGCGCACGATGCCGTCACGCTCCAGCCGCCCCAGTACGCCGGTCATGCTCGGCTTGAGGATGCATGCGAGGTGCGCCAGTTGGTGGCTTTCGAGTTCGCCTTGCTGGCGCAGGATGCGGATCACCCGCCACTGCTGTTCGGTCAGGTCATGTTCATTGAGCAACGGCCGGAAGAACGCCATGGTCGCTTCGCGGGCCTGGAGCAAGGTGAGCGTAAGGGACGGTCTGGGGGTGGGCATGGTTCACGCGCAATAGAGGTCGAAGCGACGAAGCTTAGAGTCGGTGTCCCGCGTGCGCAACCCGACGCACGCAGCAAGTCGTTAATTTCGAAACGAATTCATAAAAACCTGTTAATCCAGCTATTCAGCTTAACGATAACATGTTAACAATATGCCCGCCCCTGCCCTGGTGGCGGGCTCTACCAACAAAAACAACAAAAGGAACGCCCCTCATGCATTCGTGCCTCTTTCGCACGGCGGCAAGCGCTGGCCTGTGCGCCGCGTTTAGCCCTCTGGTCGCCCACGCCGACTTCATCCAGGACAGCAAGGCCAGCCTGGACCTGCGCAATTTCTACATGAACCGCGACTTTCGCCAGGCCAACGCGCCGCAGAACAAGGCAGACGAATGGGCGCAAGGTTTTGTGCTGCGCCTGGAGTCGGGCTACACCGAAGGCGTGGTCGGGTTTGGCGTGGACGCCCTGGGTGAAATGGGCCTGAAGCTCGACTCCAGCCGCGACCGCCGGGGCACCGGGCTGTTGCCGTCTGGCGCCAGCGGCGAGCCGGCCGACAGCTACAGCGAACTCGGCCTGACCGCCAAATTGCGCGTGTCGAAAACCGTGCTCAAGCTCGGCACCCTGCAACCGCTGTTGCCGGTGGCCGCCTATAACGACACGCGGCTGTTGCCGTCGACCTACAACGGTGAACTGGTGACCTCCCAGGACATCGACGGCCTGACGTTGAACGTCGGCCGCCTGGAAAAGCAGAACCTGCGGGACTCCTCCAACAACGAATCCATGAGCTACGGCGGCGTCTTCAGCAGCCACCTGGACCTGGCCGGCGGCACCTACGCAATCAATCCGCACCTGGCGGCGACTTATTACTACGCGCAGATGCAGGACATCTACCGCCAGAATTTCATCGGCCTGGTGCATGACCTGCCGCTGGCCCAAGGCGTGAACCTGCGCACCGACCTGCGCTACTTCGACACCCGCGAGCAAGGCAGCACGCTATTGCGCAGCCCTACCCGCGTGGACGGCGGCCGGATCGACAACCGCTTTTTCAACGGCATGTTCAGTTTGTCGGTGGGCGCACACAAATTCGGCCTGGGCTTTCAGAGCCTTTCCGGCGACGGCGACTTTGCCTTCCCGGGGCAAGATCCGTATTCGGTCAACCTGGTGACCATCAATATCTTCACCAAGGCCAACACCGATGCCTGGCAGGCGCGCTACGACTACAACTTCGCCGCCCTCGGCCTGCCGGGCCTGACCTTCATGACCCGCTACGTCGACGGCAGCCACGCGCAAACCGCCACGGTGCGCAACGGCCGCGAATGGGAGCGCGACGCCGACCTGGTCTACACCGTGCAGAGCGGCCCGCTGAAGAACGTCAACGTGCGCCTGCGCAATGCGACCCTGCGCTCAAGCAACGGCCTGACCAGCGACATCGACGAAAGCCGGGTGATCATCGGCTACACCGTAGCCCTGTGGTAACGCCGGGCGCCTCAACGCAACCCCGATTGACGCTGGCGGTATTCCCCCGGCGTCATCTGCGCGTAGCGCTGGAAGAACCGGCTGAAATACGCCGGGTCCTTGAACCCCAACTGGTAGCAGATTTCATTCGCCGAACTGCCGGTGAACAGCAGCAGGCGCCGGGCCTCCTGCATCAGCCGCTCCAGAATCAGGCGCTTGGACGGCAGGTCGGCGATGCGTCGGCACACCTCGTTGAGCCGCGCTTCAGTGACGCCGATACCGTCGGCGTAGCGCGACAGCGGCCAGTGTTGCAGGTAGTGGTCTTCGATCAGTTCGTTGAAGCGGTGAAAGATCCGCAGGTCTTCGTGACGTGCAGGGCGGGCTTCCAGGGAATTGGCGCAGAGCCGCAGCAGGCTGATCATGATCAGCCGCGTCAGGCTGTCCAGGGCCGAACCGCGTCCGCTGGCCTGGGCGTTGATCTCGCTGCACAGCTCATCAAACAGGAATTCCAGGCGGCGCACCTCGGGCTGAAACTCCGGTGCCAGCCGCGCCAACGCCACGCAGGCCGCCGGCAATTGTGCGCCGGGGGCCAGGCTGGGGTCGGCGTCAATCAAGGCCCACACCAGTTGCTGGCGCACGGTCAGCACATGGCCGTCGGCGTCGGCTTCGGTGACGAAGGAATGCGCCACCGTCGGCGGCGTGAGGAAAAACATCGGCCCGGATTCGAGGTACTGCTGGTCGTCCAGGTAGACCCGCACCGCGCCGGTCTTGACGTAATGCACCTGGAAAAACCGGTCATGGCGATGCACCGGCATGTTGCGGCCAAAAAATCCCGCCAGGTTGCCGAGCCGGTCGTAGTGCACCTCGGCATCGCTGTAACGCTGGTCGTAGACCTGCCCGATGTTGATGTTGGGGATCGGCTGACGATCGCTCATCACTGCATTCTCTTTGTTGTTTTGACTGCCCTGAAATATTGCCACGCTTGACGATAGTTAACATCTTAATTATAACGTTAACACGTTAACGAATTTCCCACGGTGCAGGTCCGAACCTGCCCCGCCACTGCCAGGAGAAAAGCATGAGCCGTGCCCTGCATGATGTTGCGAACGGCACCCTGTTCGGCGTTGCGCTGAACTACCAGGGGTTGCTGAACCAACGTCTCGCCGAATTCGAACAAGCGCCTTACCAGAAACCACCGGTGAAGCCGGTGCTGTTCATCAAGACGCCCAATACCCGCAACGGCCACGACGGCGTGGTACTGCACCCGCAAGGTGAACGCCTGCAACCGGGCCCGGCACTCGGGGTGGTGATTGGCAAGAGTGCCAGCCGGGTCAGTGTCGAAAATGCCCTGGAGCATGTGGCGGGCTACACCATCGTCAATGAGTTCAGCCTGCCGGAAGACAGCTACTACCGCCCGGCGGTGAAAGCCAAGTGCCGGGACGGTTTCTGCGCATTGGGCCCGGAACTGGTGGCCCGCGACCTGGTCGCCAATCCGCATCAATTGAGCGTGAAGCTGTTCGTCAACGGTGAACTGCGCCAGCAAAACTCCACCGCCAACTTCGTGCGCAGCCTGCCGCAGTTGATCGCCGAGATCAGCGAGTTCATGACCCTGCACGAAGGCGACGTGCTGATCACCGGCACCCCCGAAGGCCGGGTGGATGTGCAACCCGGCGACACGGTTGAAGTCGAGATCAGCGGCCTGGGCCGCCTGGTCAACCACATCAAGGCAGAGGAGCTGTCATGAAACACGCCCGTATTCGCTTTGAAGGTGAAGCCCACCAGGTGCTGGTAGAAGCTGAAAACGCCGTGCGCCTGGCCGACGGTCGCCTGCTGGCTGAAGACCAGGTCGAATGGCTGCCACCGGCCACCGGCAGCATGTTTGCCCTCGGCCTGAACTACGCCGACCACGCCGCCGAACTGGCCTTCAAGCCACCGACTGAACCGCTGGCGTTCATCAAGTCCCCCGGCACCTACACCGGCCACAACCAGGTGACCTGGCGCCCGGACAACGTCGCCTACATGCACTACGAGTGCGAACTGGTGGCGGTCATCGGCAAGCCTGCGCGCAACGTCAAGCGCGAGAACGCCCTGGAGTATCTGGCCGGCTACACGGTGTGCAACGACTACGCGATCCGCGACTACCTGGAAAACTACTACCGCCCCAACCTGCGGGTGAAAAACCGCGACGCCACCACGCCCGTGGGCCCATGGATCGTGGATGTCGCCGACGTGCCGGACCCGAGCAACCTGAAGCTGCGCACCTGGATCAACGGTGAACTGCGCCAGGAAGGCAGTACGAAAGACATGATTTTCGACATCCCGTATTTGATCGAGTACCTGTCCAGCTTCATGACCTTGCAGCCCGGCGACATGATCGCCACCGGCACCCCGGAAGGCCTGGCGGATGTGGTGCCGGGGGACGAAGTGGTCGTGGAAGTCGAAGGCGTCGGTCGCCTGGTCAATCGAATTGTCAGCGAGGCGGACTTTTTCGCCGCCCGTAAAGAGGCTTGAGCAATATGATCAAACACTGGATCAACGGCCGTGAGGTCGAGAGCAAAGACACCTTCATCAACTACAACCCGGCCACCGGCGAAGCCATCGGTGAAGTGGCCAGCGGCGGTGCCGAGGAAGTGGCGCAGGCCGTTGCAGCAGCCAAGGAAGCCTTTCCGAAGTGGGCAGGCACACCGGCCAAGGAACGTGCCCGCTTGATGCGCAAGCTCGGTGAGCTGATCGAACAGAACGTGCCGCACCTGGCCGAGCTGGAAACCCTCGACACCGGCCTGCCGATCCACCAGACCAGGAACGTGCTGATTCCCCGGGCGTCCCACAACTTCGATTTCTTCGCCGAAGTCTGCACCCGCATGGACGGCCACAGTTACCCGGTGGACGACCAGATGCTCAACTACACGCTTTACCAGCCGGTGGGTGTGTGTGCGTTGGTGTCGCCATGGAACGTGCCGTTCATGACCGCCACCTGGAAGACTGCGCCGTGCCTGGCGCTGGGCAATACCGCGGTGCTGAAGATGTCCGAGCTGTCGCCGCTGACGGCCAATGAACTGGGGCGCCTGGCGGTCGAAGCCGGGCTCCCCAAAGGCGTGCTGAACGTGATCCAGGGCTACGGCGCCACCGCCGGCGATGCGCTGGTGCGCCACCCGGACGTGCGGGCGATTTCCTTCACCGGCGGTACCGCCACCGGCAAGAAAATCATGCAGACCGCCGGGCTGAAAAAGTACTCCATGGAACTGGGCGGCAAGTCGCCGGTGCTGATCTTTGAAGACGCCGAGCTGGACCGCGCCCTCGACGCGGCACTGTTCACCATCTTCTCGCTCAACGGTGAACGCTGCACCGCCGGCAGCCGGATCTTCATTCAGGAGAGCGTATACCCGCAGTTCGTCGCCGAATTTGCCGCCCGCGCCAAGCGCCTGATCGTCGGCGACCCGCAGGACCCAAAGACCCAGGTCGGCTCAATGATCACCCAGGCCCACTACGACAAGGTCACCGGCTACATCAGGATTGGCCTCGAAGAAGGCGCCACCCTGCTGGCCGGCGGCCTGGAACGCCCGGCCAACCTGCCGGCGCACTTGAGCCGCGGGCAGTTTATCCAGCCGACGGTGTTTGCCGATGTGAACAACCAGATGCGCATCGCCCAGGAAGAGATCTTCGGCCCGGTGGTGTGCCTGATCCCGTTCAAGGACGAAGCCGAGGCACTGCAACTGGCCAACGACACCGAGTACGGCCTGGCGTCCTATATCTGGACCCAGGACATCGGCAAGGCGCATCGTCTGGCCTACGGCATCGAAGCCGGCATGGTGTTCATCAACAGCCAGAACGTGCGGGACTTGCGCCAGCCGTTTGGTGGGGTAAAAGGTTCCGGCACCGGCCGTGAAGGCGGCCAGTACAGCTTCGAAGTGTTTGCCGAGATCAAGAACGTGTGCATTTCCATGGGCAGTCATCACATCCCGCGCTGGGGTGTGTAACCCGGATATAACAACGCTACCTGTAGGAGCGAGCTTGCTCGCGAAGAACCCGCAGGCGCCGCGGGCTAACAGAAGTGCTGCGTTATCGTTGACGTTTTTCGCGAGCAAGCTCGCTCCTACAAAAGAATAAATACTCAGGAGAATGATCATGGGCGAAGTGGTTCTGGCAGCGAAGATCTGCCACGTCCCCTCGATGTACCTGTCGGAACTGCCCGGCAAGCACCACGGTTGCCGCGAAGCAGCCATCGCCGGGCACAAGGAAATCGGGCGGCGCGCCCGTGAACTGGGGGCCGACACCGCGGTGGTGTTCGACGTGCACTGGCTGGTCAACAGCGGCTATCACGTCAACTGCGGCGAGCATTTCAAGGGCACCTACACCAGCAACGAGCTGCCGCACTTCATCAAGAACATGGAGTACGAGTACCCGGGCTGCCCCGAGCTGGGCGAGTTGATCGCCGCCGAGGCCAACCTGGCCGGCGTGCGCACCATGGCCCACAACATCCCGAGCCTGGAGCTGGAATACGGCACCCTGGTACCGATGCGCTACATGCACATGGGCGTGCCGGACGCGCAGAAGTTCGACGTGATCTCGATTGCCGCGTGGTGCGCCTGGCACCGCCTGGAAGACAGCTTCGCGTTTGGCGCCGCCGTGCGCCGGGCGATCGAGAAAAGCGACCGCAAAGTCCTGGTGCTGGCCTCGGGCTCCCTCTCCCACCGTTTCTCGGACGACCGCGAAGCCGAAGCCAACATCCACAACTGGACCCGTGAATTCGACAAACAGATGGACCTGCACGTGGTGGAGATGTGGAAGCAAGGCCGCTTCAAGGAGTTCTGCGCAATGCTGCCGGACTACGCCGAGCACTGCTTCGGCGAAGGCAAGATGCACGACACCGCGATGCTCCTGGGACTGCTGGGCGGGCCGGACTACAACCAGCCGGCCGAGATCATCACCCAGCCGTTCGGCAGTTCGGGCACCGGGCAGATCAATGCCATTTTCCCTTTATGAGCCTTGGTGAAGATCACCTGTAGGCGCTGGCTTGCCTGCGATGCAGGCACCTCGGTGTATCTGTCGCACCGAGTTGATGCCATCGCAGGCAAGCCAGCTCCTACAAGGAATTCGCTGTACCTCACCCCAAGAGGAGATACACATGCCGCACTTCATCGCGGAATACACCGACAACATCGAGCAGCAGGCCAACCTGCCGGCCCTGTTCGAGCAGGTTCACGCCGTGCTGGGGGACAGCGGCGTGTTTCCCCTGGGGGGCATCCGCAGTCGCGGAGTGCGCCTGGACACCTGGCGCATGGCCGACGGCAAGCATGACTACGCCTTCGTCCACATGACCCTCAAGGTCGGCCACGGGCGCGACCTGGAAACCCGCAAGGCGGTGGCCGAAGCCCTGTTCAAGGTCATCACCGAGCACTTCGCCGAGCTGCAATCCCAGCGGCTGCTGGCGTTGTCGTTCGAGATGATCGAGCTGCACCCCGAGCTGAATTTCAAGCAGAACAACGTGCACGCATTCCTGAAGAACCAGGCGGGCTGAGCACAGCCCACCTTTCCGCCCATGGCCACTCAAACAAAAAAGAACAACATCATGAGCACAGCCACTACCGCCGACAGCACCACCCTGATCGAACATCAGCGCACCCACAGCATCGTCACCTGGCGACTGATGCCGTTGCTGCTGATCTGCTACCTGTTTGCCCACCTGGACCGCATCAACATCGGCTTCGCCAAGATGCAGATGAGCACCGACCTGCACTTCAGCGACACGGTGTATGGCCTCGGTGCCGGCCTGTTTTTCATCGCCTACGCGCTGTTCGGCGTACCCAGCAACATGGCCCTGGACCGGGTCGGCCCACGGCGCTGGATCGCCTGCCTGATGGTGGTGTGGGGCGTGCTCTCCACCAGCATGCTGTGGATCGAAAGCTCCACGGGCTTCTACGTGCTGCGCTTTCTGCTGGGGGTGGCCGAAGCCGGCTTCTTCCCGGGGATTCTGGTGTTCCTCAACCGCTGGTACCCGGCCCGCCGCCGCGCGCAAGTCACCGCGCTGTTTGCGATTGCCGTGCCCATGGCCGGTGTGATTGGTGGCCCGTTGTCCGGTGCGATCCTGGAGAACTTCCATGATTTCGGCGGGCTGCGGGGCTGGCAGTGGATGTTCCTGATCGAAGGCGCCCCGGTGGTGCTGCTCGGCCTGGTCGTCCTGAAATACCTGCCCGACAGCTTCGAAACCGTGAAGTGGCTGGAGCCCGCGCAAAAGCAACAACTGCGCGAGCAACTGAGCACTGAAGAACAGCGCAAATCCATCACCTCCTTCGGCGGCATCCTGCGTGACCCGCAGGTGTGGCTGCTGGTGGCGGTGTACTTCGCGGTGATGCTGGCGGTGAACACCCTGGCGTTCTGGATGCCCACCCTGATCCACGGCGCCGGCATCGGCCGCGACAGCCAGGTCGGCTTGCTGAGCGCCGTACCGTATCTGGCCGGGTGCTTCTTCATGATCGGCTGCGGGCGCTCGTCCGACCGCAACCGCGAACGCCGCTGGCACCTGTGCGTGCCGTTGCTGATGTCGGCCATCGGTATTGCGGTGGCCGGGCTCTCGCCCACCAACCCGACCCTGGTGCTGGGCGGCCTGATCCTCGCCGGCATGGGCGCCAGCGCTGCGCTGCCGATGTTCTGGCAATTGCCGCCGGCGTTCCTGTCCAACAGCACCCAGGCGGCCGGCATCGCGCTGATCAGCTCGTTCGGCAGCATCGCTTCGTTCCTCGCGCCCTACCTGATCGGCTGGATGCGCGACACCACCCAAAGCGCGAGCCTGGCCCTGTACGTGCTGGCGCTGCTTATCGCCCTCGGCGGCCTGCTGGTGCTGCGCACCCATGCGGCCATCGTCAATCCCCAGTAGAGATTTTGTCATGCTTGATCAAGCCCTTATTCAGCAAGCCGCCGCCCGCCTCGACCAGGCCGAGCGTTCCCGTGAACAGGTGCGCCAGTTTTCCCTGGAGCATCCGAACATCACGATTGAAGACGCCTACGCCATACAGCGCGCCTGGGTGGCCCGGAAAATCAAGGACGGACGCAAGCTGGTCGGACACAAGATCGGCCTGACGTCGCGGGCGATGCAGGTGTCGTCGAACATCACCGAGCCGGATTACGGCGCCCTGCTCGATGACATGTTCTTCGACGAAGGCACCGACATCCCCTTCGAGCGCTTCATCGTGCCGAGGGTGGAAGTGGAACTGGCGTTCATCCTCGGCAAGCCGCTGAAGGGCCCGAATTGCACGATTTTCGATGTGCTCGATGCCACGGAATGGGTGATCCCGGCGCTGGAAATCATCGACGCCCGCATCCAGCAGATCGACCCGCACACCAACGCCACCCGCAAGGTGTTCGACACCATTTCCGACAACGCCGCCAATGCCGGCGTAGTGATGGGCGGCCGCGCCGTGCGCCCCACCGAGATCGACCTGCGCAAGGTGCCGGCGGTGCTGTACCGCAACGGGGTGATCGAAGAGTCCGGGGTGTCGGCTGCGGTACTTAACCATCCGGCCAAGGGCGTGGCCTGGCTGGCGAACAAACTGGCGCCGTACGACGTCACCCTGCAACCCGGCCAGATCATCCTCGGCGGCTCCTTCACCCGCCCGGTGGCGGCGAATCCGGGTGACACCTTCCATGTCGACTACGACATGCTGGGTTCCATCTCCTGCCGCTTTGTCTGAATACTGGAGGACTGTTTCATGGACATGCCCATCAACCGTTTCAAGCAGCGCCTGCAACGTGGCGAGACCCAGATCGGCCTGTGGCTCGGTTTGGCGGACGCTTATTGCGCCGAACTGGCGGCGAATGCCGGGTTCGACTGGCTGCTGATCGACGGCGAGCACGCGCCCAATGACCTGCGCGGCATGCTCGGCCAACTGCAGGCTGTCGCGCCTTATGACAGCCAACCGGTGATTCGCCCGGTGATCGGCGATACGGCGTTGATCAAGCAGGTGCTGGATATCGGCGTGCAGACGCTGTTGGTGCCGATGGTGGAGACGGCTGACCAGGCACGGCAGCTGGTGCGGGCGATGCGTTATCCACCGGGTGGTGTACGGGGCGTGGGCAGCGCGCTGGCGCGGGCGTCGCGCTGGAACAGTATTCCCGGTTACCTGGATGAGGCCGATGCGCAGATGTGCCTGCTGGTGCAGATCGAGAACCGTGAAGGCCTGGACAACCTGGACGCGATTGCGGCGGTTGATGGCGTGGATGGGGTGTTTATCGGGCCGGCGGATTTGAGTGCGGCCATGGGGCATCGGGGGAATCCCGGGCACCCCGAGGTGCAGGCGGCGATTGAGGACGCCATCGTACGGATTCAAAAAGCCGGCAAGGCGGCGGGGATCTTGAGTGCGGATGAGAAACTGGCGCGGCGGTATATCGAGCTGGGGGCGGCGTTTGTGGCGGTGGGGGTGGATACGACGGTGTTGATGCGCGGGTTGCAGGGGTTGGCGGCGAAATTCAAAGACACCGCAACACCGGCCATTACCGGCGGCGTGTACTGACGCTCTGAAACCACAAAGATCCAAAATGTGGGAGCGGGCTTGCTCGCGAAAGCGGTGTATCAGTGCCAGGTTTGTTGGCTGACCCACCGCATTCGCGAGCAAGCCCGCTCCCACATTTGGATCGGCGGTGTGTCAGCGCTTGATAGTCTTCAACTCATCCAGCAACCCCAGCAACACCTGCAACTTCTCCTCCCCGAACTGCTCCTGCAACCGCTGGTAATTCTCCTCCATGCACTGGCTCATCGACTCGAAACTGGCCTTGCCCTTCTCCGCCAGCGTCACCAGCACCCGCCGCTGATCCTGCTCGGCCTTGCGCCGGTGCACCATGCCCGCTGCCTCCATGCGCACCAGCACGCCGGTCATGCTCGGTTTGAGAATGCACGCCAGTTCGGCCAACTGGTAAATCTCCAATTCGTCATGCTGGCTGAGAATTCGAATAACCCGCCATTGCTGTTCGGTCAGCCCATGCTCATTCAGCGAGGGCCGGAAAAAACTCATGGCCGCTTCACGGGCCTGAAGCAAGGTCAGGGTCAGGGATTGTCTGGGTTTCAACATAGGCTCAGGGTCACGATAGATTTAGTTAATGTTTTAACGAAACTCTAACACTCTCCTCCCCACCTCACGCTATAACTTGTGAAGCCGGCGAAGGCTCTGGCGCGCAGGATCAAAACCGGCGGCACACAGAATCAAGACATCCAGCGCGCCAACGGCCTTAATACACTCATTAGCTCTTCACTGTCAGGCAGCGCAATGATCAATATCGAAACGCCGACCTATTACACGGCGACCAAGAAATACAACCTCAGCTTCCCCACCCTGGAGCAGGACGTGGAAGCCGACGTGGTGATCATCGGTGGCGGCTTTTCCGGGATCAACACCGCCCTGGAGCTCGCCGAAAAAGGCATCACCAACATCGTCGTGCTGGAAGCGCGTTACCTGGGTTTTGGCGGTACCGGGCGCAACGGTGGGCAGATCATGGCCGGCATCGGCCACGACCTGGAAAAGATCAAGAAGGACGTGGGTGAAGACGGCCTGCGCCAGATCTTCGAGATCAGCGACCTGGGCGCCGACATCATCAAGAACCGCATCGCCAAGTACGACATCGATGCCGACTTCTGCCACGGCTATGGCTACATGGGCTTCAACGCCCGCCAGGAAAAGACCCTGCGCGCCTGGGAGAAAGACTTCAAATCCATCAACACCCAACACGAGATCCGCTTTCTTGGCGGCTCCGACGTCAAGCAGATCATCGGCTCCGACGCCTACAGCAGCGCCCTGCTGCACATGGGCGGCGGGCATGTGCACTCGTTGAACCTGCTGCTGGGCGAAGCCAAGGCCCTGGCCGGCCACGGCGTGCGGATTTTCGAGAACAGCCCGGCGCTGGAAATCAGTTATGGCGAGCGCATCACCGTGCGCACCGGCCGCGGTTCGGTCAAGGCCAGCAAGCTGCTGTGGGCCTGCGACAGTTTCCTCAACAAGCTGGAGCCGGAACTGCACCGCTCGACCATCAACACCTACGCGTTCCAGATGATGACCGAGCCGTTGCCAGAAGAGCTGATTAACCGTATCAGCCCGATTCGCGGGGCCTACAGCGACATTCGCCCGGTGATCGACTACTACCGCGTCACCAACGAAAACCGCCTGCTGTTCGGCGCCGCCACGCCTTTGGTGGAGCACATTCCCGGCGATTTGAAAGCCTGGAACCGCAACCTGATGCTGAAGATTTTCCCGTACCTCAAGGACGTGAAGATCGACCTGGCCTGGGGCGGCCCGATGGCCTGCAGCCCGAACCTGTTCCCGCAGGTCGGCACCTTGCCCGGGCGCAGCAACGCGTTCTACGTGCAGGGCTATTCGGGCTTCGGCGTGACCCCAAGCCACATCATCTGCAAGGTGCTGGCCGAAGGCATGAGCGAAGGCTCGGCGCGGTATGACCTGGTCAGCTCGATCCATCGCCCGACCATCATCGGCAAGGACGCGATCCGCCCGCTGCTGCTTACCGCCGGCAAATCCTGGCACCAGCTCTCCGGTTACTGGAACGGCCGCCGCTAAATCCCACGCCTGACACCTGTAGGAGCGAGCTTGCTCGCGAAAAACCCAAGGGCGCCGCGTTAATCCAGGACGCCAACGTCATCGTTGACGACCTTCGCGAGCAAGCTCGCTCCTACAGTTGGTCACTAATTTTTTCTCATCAGGAGCAACTGTCATGACCCTCGTTACCCTCAAGAAAGACATCCAGCTATCCGAACTCGACGCCTGGGGCACCGTCGCCGACCTCGGCTCGACCATCCTCGAAGGCGAAGTCCGGGCCTTCGGCAAAATGACCTTCGGTGCCCCCACCGACCCGGTCAGCAGCGCCTATTTCGGCACCACCCAGGGCAAGTTCCGCATGGTCTACCCGTTTGCCGAACAGGCCACCGTGGTCACCGGCGAAGTGGTACTCACCGACGAATCCACCGGCCAGAGCACCCGCTACAAGGCCGGTGACAGCTGGTTCGTGACCAAGGGCACCCCGGTGCTGTGGGAAGTGGTCAGCGAAAGTTTCGTCAAACACTACTTCGCCGTGGTGTGATAGCCCCGGCTGCCGGCACCCGTCGGCAGCCCTCTGGCGCAGGTGCCCCCCATGCACGCTCTCCCCGCCCACGAAGTCGCCGGCCAGTGCCTGCAGGCTTTCACCCGCTTGATTCCGGTCAGCCAGGCCGCGTTCTATTGCGTCGACCGCCAGCTGCAAGCCCGGGATTTCCAGTTGCACGGCATGAGCGGCGAAATGCACCGCGACTACCTCGACAACTACCGCCAATTCGACCCGTTGCAACCGCGCAACTGCCTGTCCAGTGGCCTGGCGGTGGTAACGCTGGACGTTGCCATGGCCCGCCAGCCGGCGCGGGATACCCGGCGCTATGGGGATTTTCTGCGGCGCTATGGCGTGGTCGATGTGGTGGAGATTTTCGCCCAGCGCGCCGGCCAGCCCCAGGCGGCGATTTCGCTGTTGCGCACCGCCGACCAGGGCGCTTTCACCGGCGAGCAACTGGCCCAACTGAACGCCCTGCAAACCTTGCTGCAACTGGCGGTGGCCAACATGCAGCCCACTGAAGATGCATTGGCCGGTCTCACACCCAAGGAGCGCCAGATCGCCCTGCTGTTGCGCCAGGGCGCCAGCAATAAACAGCTGGCCCAGGAGCTGGATGTCGGCCTGCCCACCATCAAGACCCACCTGATCAACCTGTTTCGCAAGGCCGGCGTCAGCAGTCGCACAGAACTGGTGGGAAGTCTTTTCCTGTAGTTCGCCTCAACCATCCGGTTGATACCCGCGCCTGCTCCCGGGCGCGATGATTCGTGGTGTTCACCCACCCAACCGGAGCTTCGCAAATGACCACCCCTTCTGACTGGATCACCGTGGGCGCCCTGGCCGACGGCTTCGCCCCAGAGGCATTTATCCTGCCGAACCTGGCCGACCTGAGCGGCAAGGCCTTCACCCTGCACTTCGCCAATGGCTGGCAGATCGAGCACCGTTTCGAGCGCGACAGCCTCTCCTGGGTTGCAGCCGACGGTCACTCCAGCGGCAGCGCCACCTACCGTGCGACCTCGGTGCGCCCCGGCCTGTACCTGGTGGATTTCATCAAGCGCGAAGGCACGCAGGCCTGGTCGGTCAGCCTGGTGCTCGACACCGCCAGCGCTTCGTTCACCGCTGTGCTCGGGCGCATGCCCACCCAGGAACAAACCCGCGAAGGCCTCTACAGCCGCGCCCTTGCCGGCAAGCCGCTGACTTCGGTGGAAGTGGAATTTCTCCACGGCAATCTCGACCGCCCGTGGCAGCCAGGCCAATGCCCCCACGCACCAACCACCGACCTGATCGGCCTGCGCAACCAGTACCGCTACAGCCCGAGCGAGGTCTACGAGCACATCTACCTCAACCACCAGTTCTACGCCTGGCAATGCCTCAAGGGTGTCGAGCAAGGCCTGTGCGACACCGACCGCTGCGATTACTACAAGATCGCCGACCAGCTCTACCTGTTCGTCTGGCGCGAAAAAATCATCCCCACCCTCGGCCTGGTGCTGATCGACCTGCAGCAACACCGCAGCGACGGCAAGATCTTCGGCTATGCCGACGCCTCCTTCGATGAGCTATCGAACTTTCCCATCAGTTCCTACTGCCAGGTGCTCAATCGCACGGAGCATCCTGATGACTGAGCCGCGCACGATTGTGATCACCGGGGCCGGCACGGGCATCGGTGCTGCGTGCGCACGGCTGTACGCCGCCGAGGGTGCGCAGTTGGTACTGATCGGCCGTCGCCGCGAGCCGCTGGAGCAGGTCGCGCGGGAAACCGGGGGGTTGGTGTTGGTGGGTGATGCGGCCTGCCCGCAGACCTGGGAGGGTTTTATTGCGCAGATTCGCCAGCACTATGGGCGGATCGACGTGCTGCTGGCCTGTGCGGGCGGCCATGGCGTGGGCAGCGCCACCGACACCAGCCCGCAGACCTGGGAAGCGGCGCTGCGCAGCAACCTCGACAGCGCCTTCTACAGTGCGCGGGCGTGTTTGCCGCTGCTGCTGGAAAGCGCCGGCAACATCGTGTTGATGGGCTCGATTGCCTCCCTGGCCGCAGGGCCTGAAGTATGCGGCTACACCACGGCCAAGCATGCCTTGCTCGGGCTCAATCGCTCGCTGGCCCGGAATTACGGCCCGCGCGGGGTGCGGGTGAACGCGGTGTGCCCCGGCTGGGTGCGCACGCCGATGGCGGATGAGGAAATGCAGCCGTTGATGGATTTCCATGGCGAGACGCTGCAGCACGCCTATGACCGGGTGTGCGCCGACGTGCCGTTGCGCCGGCCGGCCAGCGCTGAAGAAATCGCCAGGGTGTGCCGCTTCCTGGCCTCCAGTGACGCGTCGATCATTACGGGTGCGACGCTGGTGGCGGACGGGGGCTCAAGCATCGTCGATGTGCCGACGCTGGCCTATGCGCGTATGGAGCAGCGTCATGAATGAAGACCTGGATTTCACTGGCCGCAACGTATTGGTAACGGGTGGCGCCCAAGGTATTGGTCGGGCCATCGTCGAAGCGTTTGCCCTGCGGGGTGCGCGGGTGATGATCGCTGACCTGCAACTGGCAGAGGCGCTCGCGCTGGAGCTGTGCGGGCGCGGCTGCCAGGTGGAAGCGGTGACGGTGGATCTGGCGGATGCGGCTGCGGTTTTCGAGCTGATTGCAGGGGTGGAACACGACTGGGGGCGGCTGGATATTCTGGTGCATAACGCCGGGTATTTTCCGCTGACGCCCTTTGCCGAGATCACTCCGGCGATGCTCGGCCGTACCTTGGCGGTCAACCTCTCGGCGTTGTTCTGGCTGACCCAGGCGGCGCTGCCGATGTTCCGCCGTCAGGGTCGGGGCTGCGTGCTGGTTACGTCGTCTGTCACAGGTCCCCGGGTTGCGTTTCCGGGGTTGAGTCACTATGCGGCGTCGAAGGCCGGGGTCAACGGGTTCATTCGCAATGCGGCGCTGGAACTGGCCGGCTTGAATGTGCGAGTCAACGGTGTGGAGCCCGGCATGATCGCAACCCCGGCCATGGGCAACCTGGGGGATGACCAGGTAAATGCACAGATCGCCAGCCGGGTGCCACTGGGACGGCTGGGCGCACCGTCGGATATTGCCGGGGCAATGCTGTTCCTGGCATCGGACCTGGCGGGCTATATCACTGGGCAAACGCTGGTGGTGGATGGCGGCTCGACCTTGCCGGAGGTTTAACGAAACGTCCTACTGAACTGCCGGATAACCTCTACTCCCCTGCCCTGAGAACCTCTGCAAAGTCCCTCGCCTGATCACACAGCGCGAGGGAACGCCGATGTTTTTTTCGATTAATGCCCTGCCCGATGGGGCTGCCTCTTGAATCCCGCCATAGGCTTTCTGGTCGTGGCGGCGATGGACCCGAAGACGCGCGACGTCGATGGGGTTCTCAACGACTTCACACATTGCCTGAACACCTACGACGCGTGGGCCGAGAGCTTCTGGAGCTTTTCGGCACTGGATGTCGAGCAGGTGTTCAAGGTCGGCGACGAGGTTTCGCTGGTCGCGCCCATCACCCGTTCCCTGTATCCCGCCAGCACCGTCGCGACCTGCAAGGCCAACTCACCGTTGACCCTGGTGCACATGTTCCAGAGCACACGGTTCGTGCCCATCGGCAATACGCCGGTGATGCTGCAGGAAGTCGCGCAAGACGGTGGTCCCCTCGGCGATCCCATCCATAAGACCATCGGCCCCAGCGGCATTCTCGAAGTCACCGAGTGCACCGTCGACCGGCAGTATCGAGTCAGCTTTTACCCCAACGTTTCCAGGGATCACATCAAGGCACTGTATGCCTCCTATCAGTCCGAGCTCAGCTCGCTGGAAGGCAACTTGCGCGGTCAGTGGACGAGCACGTTCAAGCCGATATGGGAGAGCTATTCCAAGGCGGGTTATGGCGAGCGCTACACCTCGCTGCAACTGGCTTATGCGCGGGGCTTTGAAAACGTGCTTTACGGCCTCTGGGACGGTATTGCCCAGCTGTACCAGTGGTTGGCAGACATCAAGCCCAACAGCGAAAAGCTCCTGCAGTACCTCTCCCAAGCCGAGCTTGGAGCGCTCCTGAAGCTCAGTCATGAGGCGATTGCCAAGGGATTGTTGATTCTCAGCGACGAGCCGCTGCTGTTCATCTACCTGTCCGCAATGGTCAGTTGGATGCGCATGCTGCCGCCGCACTACATGTTTGAGTTGCTCGGGGAAATCACCACCGAGGTGTTGCTCAACCTGCTGTTGCTGTGGGCTACCGGCGGTATGGGTGTGGCGGTACGGCTGGGCGCGCAGGTGCTGGGCAAGGTCAGGTCCGAGCGGGCACGGGAGTGGTTGGAGCAGATTGCCAAGCTGGGTGGTACGACCCCGCTGGATAGGCATGCGGAGGTGCTTAAGCCGTTATCGCTTCAGAGTCATGCAGTGCCGGTCAAGGCTGCGGCGGTGCCGTTGAAGGCTGGCGTGGACGAGATATCCAACCCGGCACCGATGGTGCGGGAGCCGAAGACGGCGCGCACGGCGTTGGTGAAGCAAGAACATGTGGATGATGCCCCGGCTTCGGCGAAAAACCCCAATGGGGATGCTTCGGTCTGTTCGGCGAATACCTGTACCAATGGCTGTCCGGTTTCGATGGTTACTGGTGAGGAACTGCTGACCCTCACAGACGGCTCGTTGGAGGGTGTCCTGCCATTTGCCTGGACGCG
>NZ_JACARZ010000033.1:0-7923 GCF_013386315.1 Pseudomonas sp. P7779
GTAAGAGCGAAACCATAAGCAGCCGTTACCGAAGAAACGGATATGTACATCATCAAAAAATCAGGGTTTAACCCGCCCCTTGAGCATCCCATGATTCACCAAAAGCGTCCGCATGGCATTGCGCGTCACCCCCAACAACTCCGCCGTACGCAACTGATTAAACCCACAAAACGCAAACGCCTCCCGCACGATCAAATCCTCGATATCGTGCAACAACGAATCCCCCGGCACCTCGAACAACCGCAGCAACTGCTCCCGCACCACCTCCTGCGGAATCCTCGGCGCCCCGCTGTTAACGCTGGCATGCATCGCACTCAACCCCGCAGAAAACTTCAAGTGCGACGGCATGATCGGCCTGTCCCCAGCCACCAAAAGCGCCAGGTGCACCACATTCTCCAGCTCACGAATATTCCCCGGCCACGGATAATCCAGCAACGCCTGGGTCGCCGACTCCGACAACATCGGCTCAGCGATTTTCAGCCTGGCACTGTAGAGCCGCCGAAAATGCTCAACCAACGGCAGGATATCCAGCGGCCGCTCACGCAACGGCAACACCTGCACCTGCGCCACGTTGATGCGATAGAACAGGTCAAGACGAAAGTTGCCCGCCTCCACCGCCTGCTCCAGGTCGATGTTGGTGGCCGTCACCAGCCGGATATTGATCTTGATCGGCTTGCGCGACCCCACTCGCACCACTTCCTGCTCCTGCAATACCCGCAGCAGCTTCACCTGCAACGGCAGCGGCAAGTCACCGATCTCATCGAGGAACAGGGTGCCGCCATCGGCTTCTTCAAACCAGCCGATCCGCCGCCCCGAGGCCCCGGAAAACGAGCCGGCCTCATGCCCAAAAAATTCGCTTTCCGCAAGGTTCTCGCTGATGGCCCCACAGTTCACCGGCACAAACGCACCGGTGCGGCCGCTGGCGCTGTGGATATAGCGCGCCACCAGCTCCTTGCCGGTGCCGGTCTCGCCATTGATCAACACCGGCGCTTCACTGGGGCCGACACGTTGCAAATATTCGAGCAGTTGCAGGGAACGCGGGTCGGCAAAAACCAGCGCCTTGGCGCGAATCGACAACGGGTCTTTTTCGCCCTGGGGCAAAGTCAGGATCGGCGTGGGATGCCCGTGGGGACGGTTCATGAAGAGTATTTCCCGGCGACGAGGTGAAGGTACGTAAAGGAACTTTACTCAGTCACGCATATAACTAGAAATATTAAAAATTCATTAGTACATAACCGTTTATCGACGATGCGCCAGCGACCTCACGCAACGATCCCCCAGGCTTTGCACGCCCTGGACCAGCACCACCAACACAATCACCGTCACCACCATGATCTGGTTATTGAAACGCTGGTACCCATAACGAATCGCCAGGTCGCCCAGGCCGCCACCGCCAATCACCCCCGCCATGGACGAAAAGCCGATCAGCATCACCAGGGTCAGGGTCAACCCCGCAAGCAACGCAGGGAGCGCCTCCGGCAGCAGCACCTTGAAGATCACATGCCGAATATCTCCGCCCATGGCAACGATGGCTTCGATACGCCCCTTGTCCACTTCGTCCAGCGCGTTTTCGACAATCCGCGCAAAAAACGGAAAGGCGCCAATGGTGATCGGCACCACGGCGGCGGTGCTGCCCAATGTGGTGCCAACGATCAACCGGGTCAGCGGAATCAAGGCAATCAGCATCACCACAAAGGGCAATGAGCGGCCCAGGTTGATCACCGCACCCAGCACACGGTTCACCCGTGGCAGCGGGAACAGCCCGCCGCGGCGACTGACAAACAGCAGCACCCCCAGGGGCAGGCCGATCAGCAAGGTAAAGACCGCCGCCAGCAGCACCATGTACAGGGTTTCGCCAGTGGCCGTGAGCAGCAGTTGCAGGATGTCGTTCCAGTCCGTTTTCATACTGCCCTCACCGCTGGCAGGCTGGGGGCCAGTGAGCGGCCCAGGCTTGAGGCGGGGTCGGCCTGCAATTGAATCAGGCTGCCGCTTTCCACCACACGCCCATTGGCCAGGGATACCGCGCTGTCGCAGATAGCCTTGACCACATCCAGCTCGTGGGTGATCAACACGATGGTCACCCCCAGTTGCCGATTGATACTGCGCAGCAGTTCCAGGATCGACGCGGTGGTTTCCGGGTCGAGGGCGCTGGTGGCTTCGTCCGACAGCAAATAATCCGGGCGCGCCGCCAGTGCCCGGGCGATGCCGACGCGCTGCTTCTGGCCGCCGGACAGTTGCGACGGAAACGCCAGCGCCTTGTCACTCAGGCCGACCAGTTCCAGCAATTCCTTGACCCGGGCAACGCGCTCGGCCTTGGGCTGACCGGCGATTTCCAGGGGCACCGCCACATTGTCGGCGACGTTGCGTGAATGCAGCAGGTTGAAACCCTGGAAGATCATGCCGATACGCTGGCGTTGCTGGCGCAATTGCTTGTCACTGAGCAGCGTCAGGTCCTGGCCGTCCATGAGGATACGCCCGGAGGTCGGGCGCTCCAGCAGGTTCAGGCAACGCAGCAAAGTACTCTTGCCCGCCCCGCTCCGCCCCACGATCCCGAAGATCGAACCATCGGCAATCTGCAACGACACGTTATCCAGCGCCGGCGGCTGGCCATCGGCGTAGGTTTTGCTGACCTGCTCGATGACGATCATTCGACAGCTACCGGAATCACCGAGCCTGCATATTTCTCGGCGATGAACTTGGCCACCTCCGGCGAATTCAGGTCCTTGGCCAGCTGTTTGATCCGTGGGTCGTCCTGCAATTTCGGGGTGGTCACGAGGATATTCGCGTAGGGATTGCCCTGGGCTTTTTCCAGCCCAAGGGCATCCTTGGCCGGTGACAGGCCGGCCTCGAGGGCGTAGTTGCCATTGATCACGGCGAGGTCGACATCATCCAGGGCACGAGGAATCTGTGGTGATTCGATCTCGAGGATCTTCAGGTGCCTGGGGTTCTCGGCAATGTCCTTGGGCGTTGCCTGGTCCTTGGCCGGGTCATTGAAACCGGGCTTGAGCGTGATCAGGCCGTTGGCTTGCAGCAGGTACAGCGCACGGCTCAGGTTGGTGACGTTGTTGGGCACGGCCACGGTGCCTTTATCCGGCACCTGGGCAAAGCTGGTGTGGCGATGGGAATAGATACCCAGTGGCTCGATATGCACGGTGGCCGCCACTGTGAATTTCTGGCCGAGAGCCTGTTCCTGGGAGTGCAGGTACGGCAAGTGCTGGAAGTAGTTGGCGTCCACATCACCGTGGGCCAGCAGTTCATTGGAGTTCACGCCGTTGGGGATTTCGATGATTTTCAGCTGCAGCTGCGGGTCGAGCTTCTGCACGTATTCGAGGATTTGCGCGTGGGGAATCGGGTCCGCCGCCACACGCAGGGCCTCGGCGGCCTGGGCGTCGAAGGAGGCAATCAGGACGGCCAGGGCCAGGGCTGTTTTCTTGAGCATGGTGATGTTCCTTATCAGGCGGACAGGGCTTGGGGAATCGTGGCATCGGCGTAAAACCGTTGGGCGACATCCGGATGGGAACGCAGGCGGCCCTTGAGGTAGTTCCAGCCGACGTCCCGCAGCAGCGGGTTACGCGGGTCACTGGTGGGGCCGTGGGCATCGCGCAGCAACTCGGGCGGCAACTGATACACCGGCACCACCGCGTCGAGTTGTGCACCGAGGAAAAACGCCAGGGACAAACGCTCGCTGCCCAGGGGCGGCGATTCGACCCGGTGCACCGTGGCACGCAGGTAGCCGTTGGTGGCCAGTTCCAGCAACTCGCCGATGTTCACCACCAGGGTGTCGGGGCGCGGCGAAGCGTCGATCCAGCGGCCCTCCTCCACTTCCACTTGCAGGCCGGCCTGCTGGTCTTGCAGGAGGAAGCTGAGAAAGCCGGAATCCTTGTGGGCACCGACACCCTGGCGACTCTGCTGGGCGTGGCGGCCGGGGTAGCGGATCAGCTTGATGTGTTCGTTGGGCTTGTCGCCATACAGCGGGTCGAAAGCGTTTTCCGGCAGCGACAAGGCCTGGGCAAAGGCGCGCAACAGGCGCAGGGACATCTGCGTCATCGCCTGCTGCCAGGCCAGTAACAAGGGCTTGAGTTCAGGCAACGCGGCAGGCCACTGGTTGGGGCCTTGCAGGCGCGACCAGGCCGGTGAATCCGGGCCTTGCCGCAGCGGCTCGCGCTCGGCGCCGAGGTCGAACTGTTCACGCAGATCCGGCTGCCCCCGGGTGATCTCCGACGCGGCGCGGTTGTAGCCGCGAAAGTGCGGGGAGTTGATCATGCCGACAGCAAGCTTGTCGGCCTCCGGCAAGGCGAAAAACTGGCGCGCCTGCTGCTGCACCTGGGTGAGCAACCCGGCGTCGATGCCGTGGCCGGTGAGGTAGAAAAAACCGATATGCCGCGCAGCGTGGCGCAGGTCATCGAGAAACTGCCCACGCTGGGCCAGGCTGCCGTCGAGCAGCGCCAGGTCCAGCAGGGGCAAGGTGTTGATTGCCAGCGGGTGCGACATTGGGTGCTCACTCCATGAACAGGTACGTGGAGTGGTGAAGCTAAACGATCTAAAAACCCCGCAATAAATACCTTTTTGGCATTAGCTTAGGTTGGCGCGTTCGCCGCCCTGGCTTCTTCCAGCAGGGCCTGGATGACTTTCTCCTGATTGTCGTAGCGGCCCTCGCCGAAATGGCTGTAGCGCACTTTGCCGGTGGCATCGAAGAAGTAATGGGCCGGCCAGTACTGGTTATCGAAGGCGCGCCAGATGCGGTAGTCGTTGTCGATGGCCACCGGGTAATGGATGTCCAGCTTCTTGACCTGGCTGCGTACGTTATCCAGGACTTTCTCATAGGCGTTTTCCGGCGTGTGCACACCGATCACCACCAACCCGTCCCTGGCGTACTTCTTCGCCCACTGATTGACGTACGGCAGGCTGCGCTGGCAGTTGACGCAGTCGTAGGTCCAGAAATCCACCAGCACCACCTTGCCCTTCAGGCCCTCGGCCGTCAGCGGCGGCGAGTTGAGCCAGGCCACCGCGCCGTCGAGGGACGGCATGCGCTCATCGGACTGGCTGAAACTTTCGGCATCGACGTTGTTGATCAGGTAGTTCACCGCCTTGGGCACGCCGACCAAGGCAACCACCAGTGCCAACAGCAGCAGGCCTTTTGAGCGGCGCAGGTATCGGATGAAGTTCATGGGTGTCACCTCGTGGCCGGGGGTGTTTCGGCGCGCTTGCGAGCCGCGCCGTTTTGCGCCAGCGGCGTGTTCTGGAAGCAGGTTTCACCGCCAGTGAGTTTTTTCGCGGTGGCGGCATTCACATCCGCCGCCACACCCGCCAGGGAAAACGCCAGGGCGCTGAGAAAGCTGTTGAGTGGGGTCATGGCCGGTCTCCTCAGCTGCCTTCAAGGCAATTGCTGGAAAATTTGCGGTAGTCGAGGACGTGGCGCTGGCCCTCGGAATCGAGGTAGGTCAGGTGCGAGTTGACGATGCCGCACAGCGCGCCACCGGACTCTTCGGAGATCGACAGCACCTGGTGGATATCCGGCTGGCTGGCGGTGGTTTCGGCATGGGCGGCAACACTCAGGCCAGTGAGTAAGGCAAACAGGCAACTGGCATAGGCAGCTTTGATGGTCATGGGTGGTTCCCCGGGGGTTCAAGTGGGCCGAGGCGGATTACCTCGTTGGGCTCATTTGAACCTTGCGAGGTATCCGGATTGTGTCGGCCAGGCCCGGATTTTTGCGTCGATGTGTATCTCGTCACCGCCAGATACACTGCAATACAAAGGGCACAAGGCAAGCCCGCCGCCAGTGGCTAGACTGCGCATCAATGACTAATCAACGAGGAAGGCAGCATGGATCACGTCGATCACATTCTGATTGTCGATGACGATCGGGAGATCCGCGAACTGGTGGGCAACTACCTGAAAAAGAACGGCCTGCGCACCACCGTGGTGGCTGACGGCCGGCAGATGCGCAGCTTCCTCGACACCACGCCCGTGGACCTGATCGTGCTGGACATCATGATGCCCGGCGACGACGGCTTGCAGCTGTGCCGCGAACTGCGGGTGGGCAAGCACAAGGCCACGCCGATCCTGATGCTCACCGCGCGCAACGATGAAACCGACCGCATCATCGGCCTGGAAATGGGCGCCGACGATTACCTGGTCAAGCCCTTCGCCGCCCGTGAACTGCTGGCCCGCATCAACGCCGTGCTGCGGCGCACACGGATGCTGCCGCCAAACCTGGTGGTGACCGAAAGCGGCCGGCTGATCCGCTTTGGCCGCTGGCGCCTGGACACCACCGCCCGCCATCTGCTGGACGAAGACAACACCCTGGTGGCCTTGAGCGGTGCCGAATACCGCTTGCTGCGCGTTTTCCTCGACCATCCGCAACGGGTGCTCAACCGTGACCAGTTGCTGAACCTGACACAAGGCCGGGACGCGGACCTGTTCGACCGCTCCATCGACCTGCTGGTCAGCCGCCTGCGCCAGCGCCTTTTGGACGACGCCCGCGAACCGGCCTACATCAAGACCGTGCGCAGCGAAGGCTATGTGTTCTCCCTGGCCGTGGAAATCCTTGGGGACCCGGCATGACCCTCACGTTCCGCTGGCCGCGCACCCTCGCGGCGCAACTGACGGTAATTTTCATCGTCAGCCTGCTGTGCGCCAACGCCCTGTCGTTCAGTGCGCAGTTCTATGAGCGCTACATGAGTGCCCGCAGCGTAATGCTGGGCAACCTGGAAAACGACGTATCGACGTCGATCGCGATCCTCGACCGCCTGCCCGCCGCCGAGCGTGCCAGCTGGCTGCCGCGGCTCGACCGCAACGCCTACCGCTACCTGCTGAATGCCGGCGAACCCGGCGAGCCGATGGCCAGCGACAACGTGCCCATGGCCGCGACGTCGATTTCCGATGCGTTGGGCGAGCACTACCCGCTGACGTTCCGCGACATCCCGGGCCTGCAAAAACACTTCCAGGCGCACCTGACCCTGGCCGATGGCAGCCCGGTCACGATTGATGTCTATCCCAAGCCGATCCCGTTTGCGTTCTGGCTGCCGGTGGTACTGGTGCTGCAACTGGTGGTGTTGCTGGTGTGCACCTGGATCGCCGTGCGCATCGCCATCCGCCCGCTGACACGCCTGGCACGGGCAGTGGAAACCCTCGACCCGAATGCCCGCCCGACGCCGCTGGACGAAACCGGCCCCACCGAGGTGGCGCATGCGGCGGCGGCGTTCAACGAAATGCAGAAGCGGATTGCCGAGTACCTCAAGGAGCGCATGCAGATTCTGGCGGCGATCTCCCATGACTTGCAGACGCCGATTACCCGCATGAAATTGCGTGCCGAGTTCATGGAGGACTCGGTGGACCGGGAAAAGCTCTGGAGTGACCTGGGGGAAATGGAGCATCTGGTGCGCGAGGGTGTGGCGTATGCCCGCAGTGTGCATGGGTCCACCGAGGCCAGTTGCCGGATCGACCTGGATGCGTTTCTCGACAGCCTGGTGTTTGATTACCAGGACATGAACAAGCAAGTGAGTTTGACCGGTAAAAGCGCGGTGGTTTTGGATACGCGGCCCCATGCGTTGCGTCGGGTGCTGGTGAACCTGGTGGACAACGCGCTGAAATTTGCCGGGGAGGCGCAGTTGGAGGTGGGGCCGACGGCGGCGGGTGAGCTTTCGATCAAGGTGCTGGACCGGGGGCCGGGGATTGCCGAGGATGAACTGGTGCAGGTGATGCAGCCGTTTTACCGGGTGGAGAGTTCGCGTAATCGTGGCACTGGTGGTACAGGGCTGGGGTTGGCGATTGCCCAGCAACTGGCTGTGGCGATTGGTGGGGAGTTGACCCTGAGCAACCGGGACGGTGGGGGGTTGTGTGCGCAGGTTCGGCTGGAGCTGTGACGGGCGGTGTGTATATCCATTATTTGGGTGATGGCTTGTATCGGTTCCGCTCTTACAG
>NZ_JACARZ010000034.1:0-53015 GCF_013386315.1 Pseudomonas sp. P7779
CTTTTGATCTGCTTTTGATTTTGATCTGCGGGCCCCGTCAACCACGATGGCCGCAAGTAGGCACGGTGGAGCGGGTAAATCGGCAAGGATGCCGATTTAGCCGCGCCGGGCCATGGATGGCCCGTCGCGGCGGCCCGCGGAACCGGGCCGGAGTGCGGGCATGCCGAGCCTAGGCGAGGCACCGAGTGGTGGGGCAAAGACCTTTTGGTTACTTTTGGGGCGTTTGCCAAAAGTGACCCGCTGTAAGAGCGGAACCATAAGCGGCCGTTACCTAAATAACGGATATGTACCCCACCCCAAGCCCCCCTCCACAATCAACAGCCTTTAAAAACCCCAGGCCGCTTCTCGACCATCGCCCGTACACCTTCCTTGGCATCCTCACTATTCAGCAGTTTCTCCACCAAAACGGGCAACCCGGCCGCCGCCGCGGTCTCCCCCTCGATCCGTGCCTGGCGCGCCGACATCAGCGTGGCCTGCACCCCCAGCGGCGCCTGCTGGGCAATGCGGTTTGCCAGCGCCACCGCCCGGGGCAACAAATCCTCGCTGGCCATTACCTCCTGCACCAACCCCAACCGCAGCGCTTCATGGGCATCAAACTCATCCCCCGTGAGCAACCAGCGCATGGCATTCCCCCACCCCGCGATCTGATGAAAGCGCAACGTCGCGCCCCCAAAAGGAAAAATCCCGCGCTGCACTTCCATCTGCGCAAACCGGGTGTTGCTGGCACACAGATTGATATCCGCCGCCAACATCAACTCGATACCAATGGTCAGGCAGTACCCCTGAGCCGCAACAATCACCGGCTTACTGACCCGGGGCCCCGCGAAAACGCCCCACGGATCACAACCACCCAACGGCGGTTGCCAGCCTTGTGCCATCGTGGGCCCCACATTGGCCAGGTCCAATCCGGCGGTAAAGTGATCGCCATGCCCGAAGACAATGGCCACCCGCGCTTGCTCATTGCGATCAAATTCGCCATACGCCAGGCTCAAATCATTGAGCAATTCCAGGTCGAACGCATTGCGCTTGGCCACGCGATCCAGGCCCAGCAACAGGATATGACCCTGCTGTTCACGGCTGACGCGGCTGTTGGTGGCTTGGTTCATGGGGTGTGCCCTCGGGCGCAAAGGGAGGTTTCGGACCGAAGGGCCCGCTGTTAAGGGTGAACCGTTTAAGCGTCATGACCAACAGGGCCGGGCCTTTGAAAAATAGACCCTGCTGCCTGGATGCGCAAAGCCTTTGATGCAGAGGCGTTTACCTGCGGTTTGCGATAAAAAAAGCTCCCTTTTTCAGCGATTTCCGGTATAGTGCGCGCCGGCCTTTAACCGGGCCGCGTTTAGGTAGCGCAATTCCCCGAAGTCAGCTTCGGCTGCACGTCCGCACAGCGGACTCTTCCTTGACGAATCTTTTTCATTCATTCGTTTTCGCAAATCCCCGCCGACAAAGCAGCCAGGGCGACTCTTGAGTCTCAACACGGCATGCGCAGCTTTGGAGCATGGGTCTTTGCGGATGCACTTAGAGGCAGACCCATGACCCAGGAAACCGGCGGCTTCGCCGCTTTTAATCTTAACCCGAACATTCTTGCTGCCGTCATCGCGACTGGCTACGAAGAACCTTCGGCTATTCAGCAGCAATCGATCCCGATCATCATGGCCGGCCAAGACATGATTGGCCAAGCGCAAACCGGTACCGGTAAAACCGCCGCGTTCGCCCTGCCAATCCTGCACTGCATCGATCCTGCCAAGCGCGAGCCGCAAGCCCTGATCCTGGCGCCAACCCGTGAGTTGGCGCTGCAAGTAGCAACCGCTTTCGAAACCTACGCCAAGCAAATGCCGGGCGTTACCGTTGTGGCCGTTTACGGCGGCGCGCCTATGGGCCCACAACTGAAAGCAATCCGTAACGGCGCACAGATCGTTGTCGCCACTCCGGGCCGTCTGTGCGACCACCTGCGTCGCGACGAAAAAGTGCTGTCGACCGTGAACCACCTGGTTCTGGACGAAGCTGACGAAATGCTCAAGCTGGGCTTCATGGACGACCTGGAAGTCATCTTCAAGGCACTGCCAGCAACCCGTCAGACCGTACTGTTCTCGGCTACCCTGCCACAGTCGATCCGTGCCATTGCCGAACGCCATCTGCGCGATCCGCAACACGTGAAGATCCAGACCAAGACTCAGACCGTTACCGCGATCGAACAGGCTCACCTGTTGGTTCACGCTGACCAGAAGACCTCGGCTGTATTGAGCCTGCTGGAAGTCGAAGACTTCGACGCCCTGATCATGTTCGTGCGCACCAAGCAAGCGACCCTGGACCTGGCCAGCGCCCTGGAAGCCAAAGGCTACAAAGCCGCTGCGCTGAACGGTGACATTGCTCAGAACCAGCGTGAGCGCGTGATCGACTCCCTCAAGGATGGCCGTCTGGACATCGTTGTGGCGACCGACGTTGCTGCCCGTGGCCTCGACGTTCCACGTATCACCCACGTGTTCAACGTTGATATGCCTTACGATCCAGAGTCCTACGTTCACCGTATCGGCCGTACCGGCCGTGCTGGTCGCGAAGGTCGTGCATTGCTGCTGGTGACTCCACGTGAGCGCCGCATGCTGCAAGTGATCGAGCGTGTAACCGGTCAGAAAGTTGCCGAAGTCCGCCTGCCGGATGCCCAGGCCGTTCTCGATGCGCGCATCAAGAAACTGACCAACAGCCTGTCGCCACTGGTGGCTGATGCTGAATCGACCCACGGCGATCTGCTGGACCGCCTGACTGCCGATATCGGTTGCACCCCGCGTGCCCTGGCTGCAGCCCTGCTGCGCAAGGCTACCAACGGTCAGGCCCTGACCCTGGCTGCCATCGAGAAAGAACGTCCACTGGTGCCGAACAACGCTCCGCGCGGTGATCGTCCAGAGCGTACTGGCGACCGTCCGGACCGTGGTGATCGTGAGCGTCGTGCTCCGGTTCCATTGGCTGAAGGCCGTGCTCGCTGCCGTACCGCGCTGGGCGCGCGTGATGGCATCGCTGCCAAGAACCTGCTGGGCGCTATCCTCAACGAGGGTGGCCTGGCACGTGAAGCGATCGGTCGCATCCAGGTGCGTGACAGCTTCTCCCTGGTGGAGCTGCCGGAAGATGGTCTGGAGAAACTCCTGACCAAGCTGAAGGACACCCGCGTTGCCGGTAAGCAGTTGAAGCTGCGTCGCTACCGCGAAGATTGATCCGCCCCCGGGCTGATTGATCGAACATAAAAAATCCCCGACTGGTTCGGGGATTTTTTTTGCCTGCAATCAGGCGAAACGGTAGATGTCCATGCCCAGCGCACCCATGGTAAAGCCTTGGTGGGCCGCGCTGAATTCACCGCCGGCGCCCCGGGCGAAATACAGCGGCAGCAAATGCTCGTCGCTGGGGTGGCTGCGCACGGCATGAGGTGCCTGGCGACGATAGTCGTGCAGCGCGGCTTCATCGTTGGCTGCCAGTTTGCTGACCATCCAATCGCGAAAATCCCGCGCCCAGGGCTCGATGCTCTCCGGCCCGGCATGCCAGTCCAGTTCGCCGAGATTGTGGGTAATGCTGCCGGAGCCGATCAGCAGCACGCCCTGTTCCCGCAGGCTCGCCAGTGCGTGGCCGACACGGGTTTGCAGGGCAGGGCCCATGCGGCTTGGCAGCGATACCTGCACCACCGGGATATCGGCCGCCGGGTACATCAGCGACAGGGGCACCCAGGTGCCGTGGTCGAAGGGGCGCTGATCATCAATGCGCGCTTCCAGGCCGTCAGCCTTGAGCAACTGCACGATTTGGGCGGCCAACTGCGGGTCACCGGGTGCCGGGTACTGCACCGCGAACAGTTCCCGTGGGAAGCCGCCGAAGTCGTGCCAGGTCTCTGGTGCGGCGCTGCCAGTCACGAGCAGCCCCTGGCTTTCCCAGTGCGCCGAGACCACCACAATGGCCTTGGGGCGTGGCAGCTCGGCTGCCAGGCGCTTGAGTGCCGGGCCACTGGCACCGGGTTGCAGGGCAAGCATGGGCGAACCGTGGGAGATAAACAGGCTGGGCAGCATGAGTAGGGTCCTGAGGGTTAAGATGGGACCATCTTCAATCAGATCATTGATCTAAATCTAATATAAGTTTTAGCGCTATTTGATCAAGTTTTAGGGTGAATCATGGAACCTGGATTTTGGCATGAGCGTTGGGCGCGCAATCAGACGGGTTTCCACTTGCCCGAAGTGAATCCTTACCTGCTGCGTCACTGGCCCGGCCTGGGCGTGGCGAACGGGGCGCAGGTGCTGGTGCCGTTGTGCGGCAAGAGCCTGGACCTGGTGTGGCTGGCGAGCATCGGGCATCGGGTGATCGGGGTCGAGTTGTCGGAAAAGGCCGTTGAAGAGTTTTTCAGCGAGCAGGAGCTGATGCCGCAGGTCAGCCAGCGCGGCGCTTTCAAAGTTTTCCAGGCGGGTTCCATCGAGCTGTGGTGCGGGGATTTCTTCGCCCTGGATGCCGGTGCCGTGGTTGGTTGCACAGCGCTTTACGACCGGGCGGCGCTGATTGCCCTGCCACCGTTGATGCGCGAGCAGTATGCGGCGCACTTGAATGGGATTCTGGCGGGAGGCAGTCGTGGCCTGTTGATCACCCTCGACTATGAACAATCGCAGAAGGCCGGCCCGCCGTTCGCGGTGAGCGATGAGGAAGTGCAATTGCTCCTGGGCGGCCGGTGGAGCCTGGATGTGCTGCAGGAGCAGGACATCCTGGGGGACAGCTGGAAGTTTGTTCAGGACGGCGTCACGCGCCTGGACGAGCGGGTGTACCGGTTGGCCAGGCGCTGAAGAGCGCCCACAAAAAAGGGGCGATTGAATCGCCCCTTCTTCTTGTCGCTATCAGCCGCGACGACGCAGTGCGTCAATTCGCTCTTCCAGTGGCGGGTGGCTCATGAACAGGCGAGCCATGCCCTGCTTGATGCCACCGTTGATGCCAAAGGCGGTCAGGGTGTTCGGCATGTGCACCGGCAAGCCCTGTTCGGAGCGCAGGTGCTGCAGGGCGCTGATCATCGCGCCGGTACCGGCCAGGCGTGCGCCGGCTTCGTCTGCGCGGAATTCCCGTTTGCGCGAGAACCACATCACGATCGAGCTGGCGAGGAAGCCCAGTACCAGTTCGGCGAAGATGGTCGCCACGTAGTAGGCCATGCCCTGGCCCTGTTCGTTCTTGAAGATCACCTTGTCGACGAAGTTGCCGATGATCCGCGCGAAGAACATCACGAAGGTGTTCACCACGCCCTGGACCAGCGCCAGGGTGACCATGTCACCGTTGGCCACGTGGCCGATCTCGTGGGCCAGCACCGCCTTGATTTCGTCGGGCGAGAACCGCTCCAGCAAGCCCTGGCTGACGGCCACAAGGGCGTCGTTCTTGTTCCAGCCGGTAGCAAAGGCGTTCGCTTCATAGGCCGGGAAGATCCCGACTTCAGGCATCTTGATCCCGGCTTCGCGGGACAGTTGCTCGACGGTCTGCAGCAGCCATTGCTCATGACGGGTGCGTGGCTGGGTAATGATCTGGGTGCTGGTGCTCATCTTCGCCATCCACTTGGAGATGAACAGCGAGAAAATCGACCCGGCAAAACCAAAGACCGCACAGAAGATCAGCAGCTGATTGAGGTTCAGATCAACCCCGTTGGCCGCCATGATCCCATTGAAGCCGAAAAGGCTCAGCGTGATGCTGGCAATCAGCACGACCGCCAGGTTAGTGGCCAAGAACAGCAGAATGCGCATCATGGTTGTAGAATTCTCCTCATGCTTAATATGTCGCGTACTGCGGGGTATATAAGGTGCGGCATGGGGCTATTCAACCGGGGGACTATTTCAAACTGTGTCCTACAGCCTGAATGTAGAGCCTTGAAGGGAATTTCCGAGGCCTGGTGTGGCTCGGCAGCCTCGCCCCATTACCTTGCAGCCCTGTAATTATAGGGTGATGCCCGAGCAAGGGTGGAGCCGGCAGGCGTAAAAGGCGATACCGCCCGCGCAGGGCAGAGAAGTGTTGCCAGATAATCGCTGTACGACCACGGGTGGGCCGTACAGCGCAATGCCCATTACTGGCGATAGGACTTCAGGAAGTTGCCGATGCGACCGATGGCCATCTCCAGGTCATCCACCCGCGGCAGGGTGACCACCCGGAAGTGATCCGGCCACGGCCAGTTGAACGCCGTACCCTGGACCACCAGCAGCTTTTCCGACAGCAGCAGGTCGAGCACGAACTTCTCGTCGTTGAGGATCGGGCACACTTTCGGGTCGATCCGCGGGAACGCATACAGCGCCCCCATCGGCTTGACGCAACTGACGCCGGGAATCGCGTTCAACAGTTCCCAGGTGCGGTTGCGCTGCTCCAGCAGGCGGCCTTGTGGCAGCACCAGGTCGTTGATGCTCTGGTAGCCGCCCAGTGCGGTCTGGATGGCGTGCTGGCTCGGCACGTTGGCACACAGGCGCATGTTGGCCAGCATGTCGATGCCCTCGATGTAGCTCTGGGCATTGTGCTTGGGGCCGGAAATGGCGATCCAGCCGGAACGGAAGCCCGCCACCCGGTAGGATTTAGACAGCCCGTTGAAGGTCAGGCACAACAGGTCCGGCGCCAGGGAGGCGGTGCAGATGTGCACGGCGTCGTCGTAGAGGATCTTGTCGTAGATCTCATCGGAAAACACCACCAGGTTGTGCTGGCGCGCGAGTTCGAGCATGCCCAGCAACACTTCCCTGGAGTAGACGGCGCCGGTGGGGTTGTTCGGGTTGATGATCACCAGGGCCTTGGTGTTCGGGGTGATCTTGGCCTTGATGTCGGCCAGGTCCGGGAACCAGTCGGCGCCTTCGTCACACAGGTAATGCACCGGATGGCCACCGGCCAGGGTTACGGCGGCGGTCCACAGCGGGTAGTCGGGAGCCGGAACCAGCACTTCGTCGCCGTTGTTGAGCAGGGCCTGCATGGACATGACGATCAGCTCGGACACGCCGTTGCCTAGGTAGATGTCTTCGATGCCGACACCTTCAACCTGCTTCTGCTGGTAGTACTGCATGACGGCCTTGCGCGCGCTGAACAGGCCTTTGGAGTCGCTGTAGCCTTGTGCGGTAGGCAGGTTGCGGATCACGTCCTGGAGGATTTCGTCCGGCGCTTCGAAACCAAAGGGTGCCGGGTTGCCAATGTTCAGCTTGAGGATGCGATGGCCTTCCTCTTCCAGGCGTTTGGCGTGCTTGAGCACCGGGCCGCGAATGTCGTAGCAGACGTTGGCGAGCTTGTTCGATTTGCTGACCTGCATGGCGATGTGATCCTGAAAATGAACGATCCAGACGGTGTGAAGACTACCGTGCTGAGAATCCTGCGTTGGCCTGACCCATAAATACGTTTGAATGCCGGTAACGCGGGTGCCAGACTGGCGCTTTGAAGAGGCGCAATCATACGTGCCGCCTGATCCATGGAAAAGACACAGATCAGGCTTTTTCAGTTGCCGAGGTGTACCGATGGAAAAGTTGCAGAAAACCGTTGAAGAATGGAAAGCCATGCTCGACCCGGAGCAGTACAACGTGTGCCGCCTCAAAGGCACCGAGCGACCGTTCAGCGGCAAGTACAACGGCACCAAGACCGACGGCGTCTACCACTGCATCTGCTGCAATGAGCCGCTGTTCGATTCCAGGGCCAAGTTTGACTCCGGCTGCGGCTGGCCCAGCTTCTACGAGCCGATCGCCGAGCAGGCCATGGTCGAGATCCGGGACGTCAGCCACGGCATGATCCGCACCGAAGTCACCTGCGCCAAGTGCGATGCGCACCTGGGCCACGTGTTCCCGGACGGACCGCCACCGACCGGTTTGCGTTACTGCATCAACTCGGTGTGCCTGGACCTGGTACCGCGCTGAGCCGTCAGGCTCCTGCGGGCTTCGTGCCCGCAGGGGCCGTTATATCAAGGCATAAGTCCCGCCAATTAAATTGCACACAATTGAATTGCCTACTATCGTTTAGTCCTTCTTATCTCTGTAGAGGCACTGCCATGAGCGACAACCTGCTGAGCATCCCTTGCACCACCATCAAGGGTGAGCAAAAGACCTTGGCCGATTTCGCCGGCAAGGCGATTCTGGTGGTCAACACTGCCAGCAAGTGCGGCTTCACCCCGCAATACAAGGGGCTTGAGGAGCTCTGGCAGCATTACAAGGACCAGGGCCTGGTGGTATTGGGCTTTCCCTGCAACCAGTTCGGCAAGCAGGAGCCGGGCAACGAAGGCGCCATTTCGGAGTTTTGCGAGCTGAACTTTGGTGTCAGTTTCCCGCTGTTCAAGAAGATTGACGTCAACGGCAGCGATGCCCATCCATTGTTCGTACAGCTTAAAAAGCAGGCCCCGGGATTGCTGGGCTCCAAGGGCATCAAGTGGAACTTCACCAAGTTCCTGATCGGTCGCGACGGCCAGGTGGTCAAGCGCTTCGCCCCGACCACCAAGCCCCAGGACCTGACCCAAGAGATCGAAGCCCTGCTCAAATGACCGACCTGTCCCTGGCCCTCGACGACCAACTGTGCTTCAAGCTCTACGCCGCCTCCCGCGCGGTCACCCGGGCCTACAAGCCGATGCTCGATCAGTTGGGACTGACCTATCCGCAATACCTGGTGATGCTGGTGCTGTGGGAATGGCAGGCTGCAGCGGTGTCGCAGCCTACGGTCAAGGCCCTGGGCGAGCGCCTGCTGCTGGATTCCGGCACGCTGACGCCACTGCTCAAGCGCCTGGAGCAGCTTACCCTGGTGCGGCGTCAGCGCAGTGCGCTGGATGAGCGTGAAGTGCACCTGAGCCTGACCGATGAAGGCCGGCACCTGCGCGACCGGGTGCAGCCGCTGAAGGCTCGCCTGTTGTGTGACAGCGGCGTTGATCTGAACCAGGCCGATGCCTTGCGTGACGGTCTGGATCAGCTGTTGCGCCAGATCAAAGACTTGTCGTAGTCGGCACCCACAGATCGAGCAAGGCCTTGAGTTCTTCCCGGCGAAACGGCTTGGCCAGGTAATCGTTCATGCCCGCAGCCCGGCAGCGCTCGCGTTCCTCGGACATGGCATTGGCCGTCAAGGCGACGATCGGCAAGTCCGGCCAGCGCCCGCTGCGGCGGATCTGCCGACTGGCCTCATAGCCATCCATCACCGGCATATTGCAGTCCATCAACACCATGTCGAAGCCTTGCTCTTCCAGCAGCTTGAGGGCTTCACCACCGTGGGCGGCGACGATCACCTCGCACCCGAGCTTGCCGAGCATGCCCTTGGCCACCAGTTGATTGACCGGGTTGTCCTCCACCAGCAGGATGCGCGCCCGGTGGGCGAGGGGGCCGGTTTCCAGCTGGATCAGGTCCAGGACCAGGTCCGGATCGGTGCGCAAGTTGCGTTGCAGGACCTGGTACAGCGCGGTGCGGCTCAGGGGGCGGGCCTGTTGCTGCAAGGGGGCCAGGGCCGCGACTTCTTCGCTGGGCATGAAGTTGCCGTAGGCGGTTACCACCAGGATCGGGGCGGTGATCATCGGGCGCAGGCGGAACAGGCATTCGGGGCAGTCGGTGATCAGCAGGTCGGGATTCTGCCCGCTCAAGTCATCGTCGATGGAATAACAGCGCGGAGCCAGGCCCCAACTCGGCAGCAGGCTGGTGAGGAGTTCTGCCAGCCCGCTGCTGGTGCTGGTGATGGCGATTACATCTCCAGCCAAAGGCGCCAGGCGCACCGCCGGCAAGTGGGTCGGCAAGGGCAGGTCGGCACAGAACTGGCTGCCAAAGCCAGCTTCCGAGCTGATGCTCAGGCGGCCCTTCATGGCTTCGCACAGGTTGTGGGTCAGCGCCAGGCCCAGACCTGTCCCGCCGAACTGGCGGGTGATGCCCGCACCGGCTTGGGTGAACGGCTGGAAAATCTTGACCTGGGCATCCTGGGCGATCCCGATACCGGTGTCGCACACCTCGATCCTGACCCGGCCGGCCTGGGCACTGAGGCGTACATCCACCCGGCCGAAACGTGTGAACTTCAGGGCGTTGGACAGCAAATTGCTGACAATCTGCCGTACCCGCGTCGGGTCGCCCAGCACCTGGGCGGGAAACTGCGGGTCGATCAGGCACGTCAGCTCCACGCTGGGCGCGGCGTTTTGCGAGAGCAGGTTGGCGGTGTCTTCCACCAGTGAACCGAGGTCGAACGGGATGCTTTCCAGTTCCAGTTGGCCGGCGTCGAACTTCGACAGGTCGAGGATATCGTTGAGTAGCTCCACCAGTACTTTGCCGGAGTCATGGGCGATCGACAGTTGCTGGCGTTGCTCGGCGTTCAGCGGGCTGTCGAGGGAGAGGGCGATCATCCCCAGCAGGCCGTTCAGCGGTGTACGGATTTCATGGCTCATGTTGGCCAGGAACGCCGCCCGTGCCTGGGCCATGCCCAGGGCCGTCATCTTCGCCGCTTCCAGCTCGTCGTTCGAGAGCGTCAGCCGATGATTGATCGCCTTGAGCTCGGTGGTGCGGGCGGAGACGATGTCTTCCAGTTGGCCGAGGTATTCGGTCAGGCGATTTTCAGCATGCCGGCGTTGCTGGATTTCAGTCTCCATGTTTTCAAACTGTTGGTTGGCAACGTTGACCAGTACGCCGATTTCGTCGTGCTCGTGCCCCGGCGGGCAGTCCAGGCGCTCGTGCTTGCGTGAGCTCAGCTCGCGGATAATGCGCACCAGCGGCTTGGTCAGCATCACGTAGAAAAGCGCCAACAGAATGCCGGTGAGGATCAGGCTGCGGGCGAAGCCGTTGAGCAGGGTGATCTCGGCGCGGTGCAGGAAGCGGCTGCCGAACGCGTAGGTGTCTACGTCAAGACGCAGTACACCGAGGGAATCGTTGGGCATGTGGGCGAGGTAGAGCCGATCTTCGAATTGGCGGTTGGCGCCAAACAGGAAGTCGCTGATGGGCCGGTAGGTGCTTTCCTTGCGCGGGCGATGGACATCGGCCAGCACCAAACCGTTGTTGTCGATCAGTTGTGCATGGGTGATGGCGGGGGAGTGCAGCAGGCCCAGCGTCAGTTCCTGGGCCAGCTCGGCGTCGATGTTGTAGGCGATGCGCGAAGCCGGGTTATGGCTGATTTCAATCAGCGCACGTATTTCCCGGTTGATGGAAGCGTCTTCGCTGGCATAATCAATCCCAATCTGTATCAGGCTGAGCAAGGTTCCCAAGACGAATCCGACCAGCACTGTCAGTCTGGCTTGTTTATAAGACAAGCGGTGGGCGAACTTGATATCCATCGGGTGCTGTACCACTTTACGTTTCCTTTCGCCCGGCAAGCATAGCTGAACATCCACAGGCTCAAACTTGCCCGGCACGAATCGATTTTATTCGGTGCAGCCCTGCACGGTCTGCCTCAGGGTTGCCAATACGCCATCTTTTACAAGAACTTGCCAGAGGAATAGTCGTGGATTCTCGATTGAATGCCTTTCTTGAGCGTGCCGACGCGGTACTGGCTCGCCTGGAGCCCTTGTTGCCTGCCCCGCGCGAAGCCGTTGACTGGAACCATTGCCTGGCTGCCCGTTGGCAGCGCGAAGGTCGCAGCGGCTTTTTATTGCCACTGGAAGTCAGCCTGGATATGCGCCTGTCCGACCTGATCGGCGTGGATAAACAGCGCGAACAATTGGCCCGTAACACCCAACAGTTTCTCGACGGCCTGCCGGCCAACCATGCGCTGCTCTGGGGCTCGCGCGGCACCGGTAAATCGTCCATGGTGCGCGCCTTGCTGGCCCAGCACGCCAAGGCCGGGCTGCGCCTGATCGAGATCGAGCGCGATCACCTGGCGGACTTGCCGCGGGTGGTCGAGCAACTGATCAAATTGCCACAACGCTTTGTGTTGTTCTGCGATGACCTGTCTTTCGAAGCCGGCGAGAGCGATTATCGTGTACTCAAGAGCGTACTCGACGGCTCCCTGGAGCAGGCGCCGGAAAACGTCCTGTTGTATGCCACCTCCAACCGTCGTCACCTGGTGCCCGAGAACCAGAGCGATAACGAGAACTGGAAGACCATAGACGGCGAGCTGCATCCCAACGAAGCGGTGGAGGACAAGATTGCCCTGTCTGACCGTTTCGGCTTGTGGCTGTCGTTTTACCCGTTCAATCAGGAGCACTTCCTGGATGTGGTCGAGCACTGGATCGGCGAGTTGGCGAGCAAGGCCGGTCTGCAGTGGCAACGCGATGAAGAGTTGGACATCCTCGCCGTGCGCTGGGCCACCGGGCGCGGTAATCGCAACGGCCGTTGTGCCTATCAGTTCGCCCGCTACTGGGTGGGCCTCAAGTTGTTGGAGCGTCAACCATGATTGATTTGCAACAGGCTGGAACCGGCCTCGATGGCTACGCCATGCTGCATGCGCAGCTGGAATCGCTGTTGGCGGATGAGCGGGATTTCATTGCCAATGCCGCGCAGTTTTCTGCGTTCCTGTTCAACCAGCTGGATGATTTGAACTGGGCAGGCTTCTACCTCAACCGCAATGAAGAGCTAGTGCTCGGGCCGTTCCAGGGGCAGATCGCCTGTGTGCGCATTCCGTTCGGTCGCGGTGTGTGCGGCGCGGCAGCGGCCTCGCGGCAAACCCAGCGGGTGGAAGACGTGCATGCATTCCCGGGGCATATCGCCTGTGACAGTGCGTCCAACAGCGAGTTGGTCGTCCCGTTGGTCAAGGACGGGCGCTTGATTGGTGTGCTCGACCTGGACAGCCCATCGCTGTCGCGGTTTACCCCGCAGGATCAGGCCGGCATCGAGCAGTTGGCGGCGATTTTCCTGCGGTTGACCGATTGTTGATGGGGTGAGTCTCCTGCAGGAGCGAGCAAGTTCGCTCCTGCAGGCTATCGACAGTCCAGCACGTCCAGTTGCATCTGCAGCATCCTCTCCAGCTCAAGCATGGATTTCTCTATTGCCTTGATGCCCGCCTCGATAACGTGTGGTGTCTCGCGTTCGCCACACGCCTGCTCCAACGCTTCGCATTGTCCGGACAAGGTATCGGCCTGGATGATCCGGGCGGCGCCCTTGATCTTGTGGGCCTGGTCGATCAGGTCGCCGGGCGCGGCTTGCCGTGCCAGCATGGCCATCAGCTCGACCCGATCATTCCGGCTGCTGCTGAGCAACTCCTCGAGCAAACGCCGGCTCAACTGTGGGTCACCGCCCGTCATCGCGTCCAGGCTTTGCAGGGTAAACACGTTGCGGGTGGGCAGCGGATCGACCTGCGCCAGGTGCTGTTCCAGCGCAGTAAGACTGATGGGTTTGAACAGGCAGTCATTCATGCCGGCGTCAAAGCAGCGTTGTTTCTCCTCGGGCTGCGCGTTGGCGGTGAAGCCGAGTATCACGCACGGGGTTTTCTGCTCGCGCTCCTCATACTCGCGAATGGAGTGACTCAATTCGTAGCCGTTCATGATCGGCATATTGCAGTCGGCAATGACCAGGTCGAAGTGTTCCTGGCGCCAGGCCTGGAACCCCGCAGCACCATGATGGGCCGCGGTGAACTGATGCCCCAGGAAACCCAGTTGCTGGCACATCAGCAAGCGGTTGGCCGGATGGTCATCCACCACCAGCACGTTGAGTACTGGCGCCGGCGTGGCCGCGGCCGGTTCAAGCTTGTCTACGGCCTTGACCGGCGGCAGGCTGGTCATCTTCAGGCTGACGTGGACCTGGGTGCCTACCATGGGTACGCTGCTCAGGCTCAATTGCCCGCCCATCATGGCGCACAGGCTGCGACAGATCACCAGGCCCAGGCCGGCGCCGCTCCTGGCCAGGTGCCCGGAGTTGTCGGCCTGGGCGAACGGCTCGAACAGGCGTAGCTGGTCTTCGCGATTGATCCCGATGCCGGTGTCCTCCACTACCAGTTTCATCTCGATCTGTTGAGGTTGCCCGGTCGCCTTCAGCTGCACCTTGATCTTCACCTGCCCGCGTTCAGTGAACTTGATCGCATTGCTCACCAGGTTCGAGAGCACCTGCTTGAACCGCAGAGGGTCGATCAGTACGTCGGTATCCTCGACATCGGGGGTGAACTCCAGCACCAGGCTCAGGGTTTTCTGGCGCGCCAGGCCATCGAACACGCGGACCACCGACTCGATGACTTCGCGCAGGTTGACCCGCTCCGGGGCCAGGCTCAATCGACCGGACTCGATACGTGCAATGTCCAGAATGTCGCCGATCAACTCCAGCAGGTCCTTGGCCGAGTTGTAGGCGACCTCGATCGCAGGGCGATCGAGATGTCCCTGATCGGCGCGCTTGAGTGTCAATTCCAGCATGCCAATGACGGCGTTCATCGGCGTGCGGATTTCGTGGCTCATGGTGGCCAGGAACGTGCTTTTCGCGCGATTGGCCTCGTCGGCGCGTTCCTTGGCGGCGCGCAACTCGTCGAACAACTGGCGCCGTTCGCTGATATCGATCCAGCCGCCAATGATGCCCTGGACCTCGCCCACGGAGTCGCGGTAGGGGAGGATCCAGTGGTAGATCGTGAGTTTTTTCCCGTGCACGTGCAGGGTGCGATCAAGGATCAACGGTTTACCCTCGGCCACTACCCGCTGGTAGTCGGCATGGTACTGCGCCGCCTCCGTCTCAAGGGCCATGCTCATCTGCGTGATGCTTTTGCCGATGACGTCTTCACGCTTGATGTCGAACGTCTGCAGGTAGCTATCGTTGCAGGTCTGCAGATAGCCGTTGTGGTCGCGTACGTAGATCGGATGGGGCGTTTCATTGACCAGCGCCCGCATGAACTCGAACTGGTCGTTAAGGGCGCGCTCGGCCAGTTTTCGGTGCTTGATCTGGCGCTGCAGGTAGCCGTTCCAGGCCAGGGAAATCAACAGCAGCAGCCCAGTGCCGATGATGATCTGGGCAATCAGGCGATGGTAATTGCGCCAGTAGCCATCGGACGCTGCGTTGTAGCCGCGCCAGCGGCTGTTGATCGCCGCCATCTCATCCGGGGCGATACTCAGCAGTGCCTTGTCCAGGATCGAACTCAGCTCCGTGGCGTGTCGGGACGTCGCCAGGGCAAACGTCGCAGGCAACGTGCCGATGCTGGAACTGATCTGCAGTTTGTCCTGGAATGCCGGAGAAGAAAGCAGGTAGTTGGCGATCACCAAAGGGTTCACTGCGCCCTCGACTTGCCCCTGTGCCAGCAATTCCGATGCCTTGAAGGTATCCCCGGTTTCCACCAGGTTTATCTGGGCAAATGCCTGCTGCAGGAATTTTTCCAGCTGATTGCCCTGGGTAATCGCCAGGCGCTTGCCGGCCAGTTCTTGAAGGCTTGTGGGCGCGCCCGGCTCTTTACGGGTCAATAATACGTAGGAGTTTTCCAGGTAGGGGCGGCTGAAGTTCAACTGGGACTCGCGCCCGGTACTGGGGGTAATTGCGCCGATGATGTCGGCTGCGCCGGTCTGCACCAGTTCCATCATGTTGGCGACGTCACGCACGTGTTGAATCTCGAAGCGCAGGCCGGTTCGCAGGCGGATCAGCTCCAGCACGTCGGCGGTGACGCCCCGGAACTTGCCGTCGGTATCGAAGAACGTCAGGGGGGCGAGGGTTTCATTGACCACCACCTTCACCACGGGGTTGTCCTTGAGCCAGCGCTCTTCGCGCAGGCTCAGTTGCAGCTTGCGGTCGGTCAGCAGAATGTCGCTGCCCGCACTCCAGCGCTTGGCGATGCTGTCACGTTCATAGGTTGATACGCCATCGAGCACTGAGTCGATGATACTCAGGAGAATGGGTTGATCCTTGCGCAAGGCGAAGCTGAACCCGTGGGCCTCGTGCTTGCCGAAGTTGGCCATGCGGATATTTTTCAGGTAGCCCTTGTTGATCATGTAGTGAGTGGAAATGGTGTCGCCCAGGAATACGTCAGCCTGGTCGAATGCCACGGCATTCAAGGCATTTTGATAGGACGGGTAGGCGTGGATGGTCGCCTTGGGGTACAGCGCCTGCACTTCGTCCATGGGCAGGTAATGGTAGACAAGACTCAGGCGCAGGCCGGCCAGGCCGTCGCCAAGGTCGCGGTTCTCACCTTCACGGGTCACCAGTACCGGCTGATCCACTGCGTAGGGCAGTGACAGCACGATGTCGGGATTCGCCGCTTCAAAACCGTTGGCAGACCCCAGAAAATCGATTTCGCCGTTTGCCAGCGCCTGGATCGCGGCTTCACGGGAGGAGTAGCGCAACACGGTGAGCGGTATCGCCAGTGTCCTGGCCAGCAGCCCGGCGTAATCGGCAGTCAGCCCTTCATAATCACGCCCGCTGGAGGTGATGTCGAAGGGCGGATAGTCGGGTGCAGAGGTGCCCAGTATCAGTTCCCGTTTGTTCTGCAGCCACTGGCGTTGTGTCTTGTTCAGGGGGGTGTCCAGTTGAACGGCACCGGCACGCCCCAGCAGGGCATATTGCTCGGGAACAGTTTGTTCGGCAGGCACGGAAGTGCTGAGGCACACCCCGATACTCAATATGATTAGATAGTCCTTTAATCGCCTGGGCATCCGATTTCTCACACTAGCGCGTTACGTTTTGCCATCTCGATAAGTTCTACCAAGGATTTGGCTTTCAGTTTTTGCATGAGCCTTTTTTTGTAAGTGCTGACGGTCTTGTTGCTGAGAAACATGCCCTTGGCGATTTCCTTGTTTGTCCGGCCTTGGGCAAAAAGTTGTAATACCATGAGTTCACGATCGTTGACGACTTTGAACAGTTCAAGCTCTTCATTGTTATCCGTTTCGTTAGTGCTGCCGTTAAGGGCCTGGCTCGGGAAGTAGTTGTAACCTGACAAGACCGCCCTGATGGCACTGAGCAGTTCGCTCAAGTCACCTTCCTTGCACACATAGCCATCCGCGCCGGAGCGCATGCACCGGGTAGCAAAGAGCTTGGGGGTCTGGGCAGTGAGTATTAACGTCTTGGTCGGCGTACTCATTGCGTTGAACCGGCACAGCACTTCCAGGCCATCGAGTTTCGGAATGCCGATATCAAGGATAATCAGGTCAGGCTGACACTCCTTGACCATTTGTATCGCATCACAACCGTTATCGGCTTCTCCCACTACTTTATAGCCTTCGTGTTCTAACAACATCCGAATGGCAAGTCGGATGACGGGGTGGTCGTCAATAATAAAAACTGAGTTCATGATCAAATTCCATACAGGCGCAAATAAAGTCGGCACATTAGCTCACATGGCAATGAAGGAGGATGAACTTGATGTGGAACAAACGTAAAACAAGAATAATCCTACATCAAAAAAAGCAAGGGATTACGCTCTGTGAGGTGTTTGTTGTTTGGGTGTAAGAGTTTTGCGTGGGTGGAATTTAAAAGTAACTGGTCGTGAGAGGGCAGCGTTATAAAGAGGCGTTTTCGGATTGCCCGGGTGTTTAACTTCCTACTTTTCTGTTGAGCGAGTAAGGCGTGATTGGCGTATGAGTTCATTCAGCTCAAGGTGGCTTAACGGCTTCGACAAATAGCCAAGTAATGGAAAGTTGCGTCGGGATGCCTGGGCCATCAGGTGTTCCAGTTCATTGACGGGCAGGCCGCTGAGCAATATCGCGGACCTTATAAAGCCTCTGCGGTTGGCAATTTCAATCAACTCCAGCCCGGGCAAGTCGGGCAAACATTGATCACAGAGCAGAATATCGAATGGCACGTCGGTTTGTGTCATCAGCCGCATTGCCTGTTCTGCATTCTCGGCCAGTGCCAGGTCGTGGTAGCCATAGTTTCGTAGCAGGCATTGGGTGGCCAGCAATTGAAAGGGGTGATCCTCCACCAACAGGATGCGAAGTTGTTCGAGCATGGTTTTTTCCATGGAATGGACAAGAGCCCTGAAGACGCTCCACCAGGGCGTGTAGTAAGAAGTTAATGGGCCCGCCAGCTATCGGGCGCAGGAGCAGGTCGAAAGACTGCGGTCAGGGCGCGCGATTATTCATCGCGGCGGGGAAGAACTTCGATCAGGCCGCTCTGTTCCGTGCGTAGGGCGATTCTTTGAAAAGTCGCCCTGGCCATCAGCCAGGGCTCCGATTTATTGCGGGCTGGAGCGGCCGGTCATCTCGCGGGCCATCTCGCTGGCGTAGCTGTCAGTCATGCCGGCGATAAAGTCGATCATGCGCAGGAAGGACGCGTGCAATGACCAGGAGGGATCCGGGGCGCTATTGCCCAACAGGTCGAGGATGCGTCGGTTCTTGAACGACGGGGTGCGACCGCCATGTTGTTCCAGGGCCGCGCCGCAGAAGGCATTCAAGAGGATTTCCAGGGTGGTGTAGGCGCCGATCTCATGCAGGGTCTTGCGCTTGTCCTGGAAGATCTTCTTGCGGGCCATGTCCTTGGCATCCAGCACGCAGCGCTTGGCCGGGCCGTGCATATGTTCCACCAGGTCCCCCGGCAGGGTGCCGGCCAGCAGCGCGTCCTGTTGTTCGACGAACGCCCGGGCCGCGGCGTTGGTCAGGTGTTCGATGGCCTTGCCTCGCAGGATCGCCAGCTTGCGTCGCCGGGAATCCAGCGGGCCGAGTTGCCGATAGGTTTGCGGCAAGTCGTCGCCCACCAGGTCCAGCAGCAGTGACTCGACCTCGGCGTATTCCAGCAGCTCCATTTCCAGGCCGTCTTCGAGGTCGATCAACGCGTAGCAGATATCGTCGGCCGCCTCCATCAGGTACACCAGCGGGTGCCGGGCCCAGCGTTGTTCTTCCAACTGCGGCAAGCCGAGCTTCTGGGCGATCTGCTCCAGGATCGGCAGTTCGCTCTGGTAGCAGCCGAACTTGTGTTTCTTGTAGCCCAGGGAGTCGGCGTGGCGGGCGGTCCAGGGGTATTTCAGGTAGGTGCCCAAGGTGGCGTAGGTCAGGCGGGTGCCACCATCAAACTGGTGGTATTCCAGTTGCGTGAGTACCCGGAAGCCCTGGGCATTGCCTTCGAAATTGAGGAAGTCATTGCGTTCGGCGCTGCTCATGTCATCCAGCCAGCCACGGCCTGAAGCTTGCTGGAACCAGTGCCGGATCGCGTCCTCGCCGGAATGGCCGAAGGGTGGGTTGCCGATGTCATGGGCCAGGCAGGCCGACTGCACCACCATGCCCAGGTCGCTCGGGTCGCACCAGTCGGGCAGGGCACTGCGGATGGTCTCGCCTACGCGCATGCCCAGGGATCGTCCCACGCAACTGACTTCCAGGGAGTGGGTCAGCCGGGTGTGGATGTGATCGTTGCTGGTCACCGGGTGCACTTGCGTCTTGCGGCCCAGGCGGCGAAACGCACCGGAAAAGATGATGCGGTCATGGTCTTTGTGAAACGGACTGCGCCCCAGTTCTTCCGGGCTGTGCAGGGGTTTTCCAAGGCGTTCGCGGGTAAGCAGGGTGGGCCAATCCAAGGCGGGTACTCTCCGTGCGGTGAATGACGGCTCCCAGCTTCCCGGTTCAGCCAGGCCTTCGCAAGCGAAAAACTACAGGCCGGCGGCGTCGATATCGATTAACAGCAAGCGCTGACCGTTATCAAAGAATTGTCCGGCAGTCAGGCAGTACTGGTTGGTCGTGGCATCGCGATAGGTTGAGGACAGGGTCAGCCGCCGCTCCTCCCAACCTTCGGCCAGCAAATGATAAAAATACGGACGCCATGACCAGTTGTGGCCCAGGTAGCGGCTATCGGCTTGCCAGGCGCCCTGGTGCCATTCGAAGTTGGGTGTCAGTTGCGTGCCATGCCGGTCGCACTGGTAAAAACGCAGCAGCCAGGGAAACGCCGGCAATTGCGGCAGGTGGCTCAGCGGTGCGCGGGTGTGGGCCCAGGTTTGCAGGATCTGCATCAGCTCCGCCAGTTGCTGGCGCAGTTGCATGATCCGGCCACGTTCGGCGAGCTTCTGTTGGACATAGCCGGTGCGCAGCTGGGCGAAGCGCGGCACGAATGCGTCGGTGTCGAACCAGTCCAGTTGGGCCTGGGCGAACAGGTAGCCCTGGACATAACGCGAACCGCATTCCAGGGCGAAATTCAGTTGGGCCTCGGTTTCCACCCCTTCGGCGATGATCCAGCAGCCGGTTTTTTCCGCCATTTGCGCCAGTGCCCGTACCACCTCACCGCTCGGGCCACCGCGGGCCGCGGCCTGGAACAGGCGCATGTCCAGCTTGAGAATGTCCGGCTGCAAGGCCAGCACCCGGTCCAGCTGCGAATAGCCGGCGCCGAAGTCATCAATGGCAATCCGCGCGCCGGCCTCGCGGTAGCGCTCGACGACTTCGGCCAGGCGCAGGATATCGCCGCCCAGTTCAGTGATCTCGAACACGATGCGGCGCGGGTCGACGTTATGCAGTTGCAATTGCTTCAGGCTCGGCAGTGCCTGGCCCGGGCGCAGGCGGGTGATCCAGCGTGGCGAGATATTCAGGCTGAGGAACCACTCCTGCGGGGCTTCATGCAGGCGGCTCAGGGCATTGTCACGGATCTGCCGGTCCAGGCGGCGCAAGGCCACCGAGGGCGTACGCGGGTCGGCGAACAGCGGACCCACCGAGCGCAGTTGGCCATTCGCCTGGCGTAGGCGGCCCAGGGCTTCTACGCCGGCGATGCGGCCGGTGGCGGTGTCGATGAATGGCTGGAAGCAGGCGAGCGGTTGCCCGTCGATCACGGGGCCTCCTTAAAAGACCGGAAATAAAAAAGGCCCGGCCCTCAATGGAGAGGGCCGGGCCTGATCTGTTTGCAAGAATGCAGCCAGCACGCTCAACTTTTGCGCGAAGCACCTTGCATGGCCAGTTTGATCAGCGGGATCAGGCCGGCACCCAGCCGCACCAGGCGGGTCATGGTGCCGATTCCGCCGCCCTTGGCGCCTTTGCCGGTGAGAAACCCCAGCAGCGTCACCACGCCCACGCCCCACAGCGGCGCGTGCTTGATGCCAAAACCGTCCTGCCAGCTCTGGCCCATGTTGCGGACCTTTTGCAGCGGCAGCATCAGTTGCTGGGACTCGTGACGGATTTCCTGGCGGTGCATTTCCATGCGCAGGCGGATCAACGCCTTGCGCATTTCTCGCCGGGAAGTGTTTTGCGGCAATTCAGTCATGCTCATGGCAGCAGGCGCTCCCGGTCGTTGGCCAGCTCTTCGAGGGTGGCGTGGAACGGCGTGGACTCATCGAACACCGCCGCCTTCAGGCGCAACCCGCAGAATGCTGCGGCCAGTATGTAGAACACACACAGGCTGATAATCCCGGTCAGGCGGTAGGTATCCCACACCAGGATCATCACCAGCGCCGACAAACCCACCAGCAACAGCAAGGCAAACACCAGCGCCAGGCCGGCGAACAGCAACAGGCTGACGGTGCGGGCTTTCTGCTCCTGCAACTCGATGCCGAACAGCTCGACATGGCTGTGCAGCAAACCCAGAACAGCCGCGCCCAGGCGCCGTGAAGTAGAACTTGGGCCCGTGGACGAGCCGGATTCGCCGATAGACATGATTAGCGCCTTGTAGCCAGCAGGCCGATCAAAAAGCCCACGCCGGCCGCAATGCCGACGGACTGCCAGGGGTTGGCCTGCACATAGTCTTCAGTGGCCGTGACCGCCGCCTGGCCGCGTTCGCGCAGGGAGTCTTCGGTCAGTTGCAGGGTTTCACGGGCCTTGAGCAGGCTTTCGTGAATCTTGCTGCGAAGCTCGTCAGCCTGGTCACCGGCGAGGATCGCCGTGTCGTCCAGCAGCTTCTCGGTATCGCTGACCAGGGTTTGAAAATCCGCCATCAGTATTTCTTGAGCAGTCTTTGCCGTTTTTCTGGCCATGGTTATCTCCGTGAGTGGCTGGTCTGTTTACTTCTGGTTTCGAGTCACCGGTGTCGGTGAAGGTTCACTGCAATTGTCTGGTACAGCTTTTGCTTTGCCTTGGTGCGCAGGCCCGGGGCCTTGCGCTGAATCCGGGCGGTTGGGGCTCAAACCCTGAAAAACCTTACCCTAAATAACTAAAACTCGCGGAAAAACCCTGTCGGATTCTGCCTTTTTCAATGATCGCTGCGCCAAAGCGGTTCACGGCCTCAAACGAGGGTCGGATCGTTGGTGCCAATTTAGTGCGCATCATGAAGGTCATGAACTGCTTTGGTGCTTTTTCCTGCATCTGCAGGCCTGCCATCCTCCATGGAAAATTTGCAAAGCGCGGTGGACACCCTCGTCCACAGCTCCAACACGCTGTTCATTCTGATTGGTGCGGTCATGGTCCTGGCCATGCACGCCGGCTTTGCCTTCCTGGAAGTCGGCACGGTGCGCCAGAAGAACCAGGTCAATGCCCTGTCGAAAATCCTCAGTGACTTCGCGATTTCAACACTGGCCTATTTCTTTATAGGCTATTGGATCTCCTACGGGGTGACCTTCATGCAACCGGCGGCGGTGATCAGCGCCGACCACGGCTACGGCCTGGTGAAGTTCTTCTTCCTGCTGACCTTCGCGGCGGCGATCCCGGCGATCATTTCCGGGGGAATCGCCGAGCGTGCACGGTTTGTTCCGCAACTGTGTGCCACTGCGTTGATCGTAGCCTTCATCTACCCGTTTTTCGAAGGCATGGTGTGGAACGGCAACTACGGCCTGCAAGCCTGGTTGCTGGCCACCTTCGGCGCCAGCTTCCATGACTTTGCCGGCAGCGTCGTGGTGCACGCCATGGGCGGCTGGCTGGCGCTGGCGGCGGTGCTGTTGCTGGGGCCAAGGCAGGGGCGTTATCGGGAAGGGCGCCTGGTGGCGTTCGCGCCGTCGAGCATTCCATTTCTCGCGTTGGGCTCGTGGATCTTGATCGTCGGCTGGTTCGGCTTCAACGTCATGAGTGCGCAAACCCTGTCCGGGGTCAGCGGGCTGGTGGCGGTCAATTCGTTGATGGCGATGGTCGGTGGCACGGTAGCGGCATTGGTGATCGGCCGTAACGACCCAGGCTTCTTGCACAACGGTCCATTGGCCGGGTTGGTGGCGATCTGTGCCGGTTCCGACCTTATGCACCCGGTGGGCGCGTTGGTGACCGGCGTGGTGGCGGGCGGCTTGTTCGTCTGGTTCTTCATTGCCGCCCAGGATCGCTGGAAAATCGACGATGTGCTGGGTGTATGGCCATTGCACGGGCTGTGCGGCGTGTGGGGCGGGATTGCCTGCGGGATCTTCGGCCAGACCGCCCTGGGCGGCCTGGGCGGCGTGAGCCTGATCAGCCAGTTGATCGGCACCGCGCTGGGGGTAGTGGTAGCCCTGGCCGGCGGCTTCCTGGTGTATGGCGTGATCAAACGCGTGCATGGCCTGCGCTTGAGTCAGGAAGAAGAGTATTACGGCGCGGATTTGTCGATCCACAAGATTGGCGCGGTCAGTCAGGATTGAGGGGCGCGTCCCCTTCGTTCTGGTTGCAGCCATGTAACAGGCGGTACCGGCTCTGGCGCACTTCATCGACACGGCCTTGCACCTGCTGCTCCGACAACCCCAGCAGGATCAACGCATGGGAGGCGAGCATCAGGCTCGACTCCAGCAACTCGGGCACCACTTCAGTGGCGCCGGCGGCTTTCAGTTCGGCCAGCTGACTGTCGTCGCGGGTGCGTACCAGGATCGGCACGGTCAGGTTGATCCGCCGCGCTTCGTTGAGCACGGCCAGGGCGACGTCGCTGTTGTCCACCGCGATCACCACCAGGCGCGCACGTTCCAGGCCGACCGCGCTGAGCAGGGCGCCACGGCGGCAGTCGCCGTAATGCACGGCGCTGTCTTCGGTAGACGCTTCCTGGACTCGCTCCGGGTCGTCATCAAGGGCAATGAACGCCTGTTGTTCACGGTGCAGGAAGCGTCCGATGGACTGGCCAACCCGGCCGTAGCCGCAGATCACCGCGTGGTCGCGCAGCTCGGCATTCAGGGCCGTAATCTCTTCAAGCTGTACTTGCTGGTTGGGCTTGCGGTGCAGGCGCAGGGCAATCGCGGGTGCAGCCCTGAGCAACAGCGGAGTCAATAGCATCGAGCAGAAGGTGGCAGCCAGCAGCAGGCCGCTGATGTCGGCGGGCAGCAGGCGGCTTTGCTGCATTTGCGCCATCAAGGCGAAACAGAACTCGCCGCCCTGGGCCAGCGCCAGGCCGCTGCGCCATGCGGTTTCACCGTCGCTGCCGCGCAGTTGCACCAATAGCGCGACCACACAGCCTTTGATCAACATCAGCGTGAGGGTCAGGCCGAGAATCAACAGGCTATGACTGACGAACAGTTGCAGGTCGATCAGCATGCCGATGCTGACAAAAAACAGTCCCAGCAGGATGTCGCGAAACGGCCGGATATCGGCTTCGATCTGATGGCGGTAATGGCTTTCCCCCAGCAGCATGCCGGCGAGAAACGCACCGAGTGCCGGGGACAGGCCCAGCAAGTGGGTCAGCCAGGCGGTGAGCAGTACGATCACCAGTGCCAGCAGCACGAACAATTCGGCCGAATGGGACGCCGCCACCTCACGGAACAAACGCGGCAGCAACCAGCGGCTGGCCAACAGCAGGCCAAGGAACAGCACCACGGTTTTGCCCAGGGTCAGTGGCAATGCCCAGTACCAGGCTTGCTCGCTGTTACCGGCGAACACTGGCACGAGGGTCAGCAGCAATACGGCCACTACATCCTGGAACAGCAATACCCCAATCGCATTCTGGCCATGGCTGCTGAAGATTTCGCCGAGGCTGGTCAGCTCCTTGCTGACGATGGCGGTGGACGACAGTGCCAGTCCAGCACCGAGCAACAGCGCGGTCGTCGGCGACAGGCCGAACAGTGCCAGCAAACCGCCCAGCAGCAACCCGCAGCACAGTACCTGCAGGCTGCCCAAGCCAAACACCACCCGGCGCAGGCTGAGCATTTTGTTGAGAGAAAACTCCAGGCCCAGGGAAAACAGCAGGAACACCACACCCAGTTCGGCAAGGTCTGGCAACTCTTCGCTGTCATTGACCCAGTCGAGGGCGGTGGGGCCCACGGCCAGGCCAACACACAGATAGCCCAGCACCGGCGGCAGTTGCAGGCGACGAAACAGCGCAATCACCACCAGGGAGGAGGCCAGGATAATCAGCAGGTTGGCAAACACATGCAGCTCCATTGCAGGTATTACGGGAAAAAAGTCGCGAGAGTCGCTGAATCAGTTATACGCCATGCTGATCTGGGTCAGGCTTTTGCAGTGTCCCGACGCTGTTAGAATAGGCACCTGATTCTTCTCGGACCCTTTGCCATGCTTCCTGAATGTCAGTTGTTCGGCACCCTGGGCTGCCATCTGTGTGAGTTTGCCGAAGCCGAAATCATGCCGTTGGTCGAACACGGCCTGCTGGTGGAGTTGGTGGATATCGCCGATTCCGAGGCCCTGTATGAAGCCTACGGCCTGCGGATTCCGGTGCTGCGCCGGGTAGACACGGGCGCGGAGCTGGAGTGGCCGTTCGACAAAGCGCAGGTAGTGAACTTTCTTAGCTAGCACTCGGCGATGGCGAGTTCCCGATTATTCGGTTACTGTATGTTTGTACAGCGATTGAATGAGAGGGAACGCCCGTGGTGAATGTTGAACAACTGAAAAGCAGCGTCAATCGCATGTCCGCCGACGTCGTGCGTGACGCGGTGAACGAGCTGCGCCTCGATGGCCTGGTCACGGAAGGCAAGACGCCGTTTAACAAAGTGCATTTCAACACCTGCTTTGCCGAGATCGAGGCGCTGTTCCAGCGCGCGGGTTATCACAAGCAACTGGATGTGGTGGGTTACCAGGGCTTGCTGTATGCGCTTTACGACCCGGGCCGCTGGGAAGCGGTGGATGTGCTGCGCTGGCTCAAGGAATTCACCGAGGCGGCCAGTGCGTCACCGGTGTTGCGCGCGGAATTGGCCAAGGCCTGAATCTGTGCTGGGCCTGATCCGGCTGCATGCGGGATAATGCGCGCCTGTATGTCCACGTCTTGAGCCTGCCATGTCCGTTTTTTCCGCTGCCCAGCACCAAGCCAGCACCTTGTACCTGCCGCCAGGCGCCTGGGCCACCGTGCTGGATTGCCTGTGTGAGCACTTCCAGGCCATCAGCCGTGAGCAATGGCTGGACCGCATCGCCCGGGGCAGGGTACTGGACATCAATGGCACCCCCATCAATCAGGACCTCGCCTACCGCGAAGGCCTGTGCATCTACTACTTTCGCGAAGTACCGAACGAGAAAGTAATCCCGGTGCAGGAGACGATCCTGTACGCCGATGAACACCTGGTGGTAGCCGACAAGCCGCACTTCCTGCCGGTCACGCCTGCCGGTGAATACGTCGAGCAGACCCTGTTGCGGCGTTTGATCCGTCGCCTCGACAACCCGGCGCTGGTGCCGCTGCATCGCATTGATCGGCATACCGCAGGGCTGGTGCTGTTTTCGGCCGACCCCCAGACGCGCTCGGCGTATCAACAGCTGTTTCCCACGCGCAAGATCGACAAGTTCTACGAAGCCATTGCCCCTGCATTGCCTGGGCTGACCTTTCCGCTGGTGCACAAAAGCCGGCTGGTGGATGGCGAGCCGTTCTTTCGCATGCAGGAAGGCGCGGGGGCGAGCAACACCGAGACGGCGGTCGAGGTGCGGGAAAAGAATGGCGACCTGTGGCGCTATGGCCTGTTTCCGGTGACCGGCAAGAAGCATCAGTTGCGGGTGCACATGACGGCCCTGGGCGCGAGTATCTGCAACGATCCGTTCTACCCCGACGTTATCAAGGATGCCGAGGACGACTACGCCAACCCGCTCAAGCTGCTGGCCCAGGGGGTGCGTTTCATCGACCCGGTCACCGGCCTTGAGCGCGACTTTCGCAGCGAGATCAGCCTGGACTGGTAAACCCCAGCAACGAAAAAGCCCGCATTACGCGGGCTTTTTTGTATCTGGCGTTAAGACTTACAGGTCTTTAACGGTGCGAACCTGATCCTTGTTGATCTGGGTGCGCTTGCCATCCAGCTGTTCGAATTCGTAGAAGCCGGTGGACTTGTCGAATTTAGGAGTGTCGACGGCCTGGATTTCGCGACCGTCATTCAGGGTGATCACTGTCGGCGAGGCGCAACCGGCAAGGGTAGCGAGGCCCAGTGCAAGCATGAGAGCGGCGATGGTCCGTTGAGTCATGAGTTTGTCTCCGAGAGAATGCTTTGTTGAGTACTGACCTTGTGACGTGTGTAACGTCGGCAAAGTTCCTTGTTCGACGCTCATTCTGACACGCTGGGCGGGCGGTGCAACAACTCCGGTGTATTGAGGTTGGCCAGGCGCGGATCGTCGGCGGGGCAATTCAGGGCCTTGGCCCCCAGCGCCTGCATGATCTGGCGCGGGCTGCGCTCGCCGGCTGCCCAGGCCCGTTCGAAGGGCTCGCGCAGCGAAGTGGGGATCACGCAGAGCAGCGGTTCCCAGAAATCGCCGTGGCGCACCATCACCGGCAGCAACGGGTTTTGCTGCGCCGTGCTGCGCAGGTCGGCGAGCAATCGTGCATCGATCTGCGGCACATCGCACGGCAATACCAGCAGATGCCCATGCTGCGCCACCGCCAGTCCTGCGCGAATGCCGGCCAGTGGCCCTGGAAAGTCGGGGCTGTCATCGCCGACCAATCGGTCGGCGTAGGCCGCGTACTGCGCCTGGTTGCGATTGCAGGAGATGATCAGGTCGTCGGTCAACGGCCGCACCAGGCGATGCAGGTGCGCGATCAGCGGCTGCCCGTGCCAGTCCAACAGGCCCTTGTCGAGGCCGCCCATGCGCTGGCCACGACCGCCGGCCAGCAAAAGGATCGAACAGGGCAGTGGGGAAGAATGGCTTGGCATGACGGCTCCTGCGGGCAGTGAAATGGGGGGCTGTGATATAACATCGGGCTGTTCCTTCGACAACCGGACCGAGCCATGAAAGCCAAGGCTGATGCGCCCTTTGTACCCCTGAATATCGCTGTATTGACGGTCAGCGACACCCGCACCCTGGAAACCGACACCTCGGGCCAGGTCTTCGTCGACCGCCTGACCGCCGCCGGTCACCTTCTGGCCGAGCGGGTTCTGCTTAAAGATGATCTGTACAAAATCCGTGCGCAAGTGGCGCACTGGATTGCCGAAGACGTGGTGCAGGTGGTGTTGATCACCGGCGGCACCGGCTTCACCGGCCGCGACAGCACCCCGGAAGCGGTGAGCTGCCTGCTGGATAAACAGGTGGATGGTTTCGGCGAACTGTTCCGGCAAATCTCCGTGGCCGATATCGGCACCTCCACCGTGCAATCCCGTGCCCTGGCCGGCCTGGCCAACGGCACACTGGTGTGCTGCCTGCCGGGCTCCACCAACGCGGTGCGCACCGGTTGGGACGGGATTCTCGCCGAGCAATTGGATAACCGTCACCGCCCGTGCAACTTCGTCCCGCATTTGAAACAGGCCGAGCCCTGTGAATCCCGTGGGTAAGCCGGGCAAGACCGGCGCGTTGATGCCGGTGGAAGACGCCCTCGAACAATTGCTGGCGATGGCCGAGGCAGCGCCGATTCGCGAGCAGGAAACGTTGGCGCTGGCCGAGTGTGATGGTCGGGTGCTGGCCCAGGCGTTGATCTCCACGCTGGACTTGCCGCCCTGGCCCAACAGCGCCATGGACGGATACGCCCTGCGCCTGGCGGACTGGACCGGTGAGCCACTGGTAGTCAGCCAGCGCATTTTTGCGGGCACGGCACCCGAGCCCTTGGCTGCCGGTACCTGCGCGCGGATCTTCACCGGAGCCCCGGTACCGGAGGGCGCGAACTGCGTCGAGATGCAGGAAAACGCCGTGGTCCATGCCGATCAGCGGGTGAGCTTCACCGAAGCGTTGCAGGTGGATCAAAACATCCGTCCCCAAGGCCAGGAAACCACGGTGGGCGAGTGGGTGTTGCCAGCAGGTACACGCCTGGGCCCGATCGAGTTGGGCCTGGCGGCTTCGCTGGGTCGTGATCGGCTGGAGGTGGTACGACGCGCCCGCGTGGCTGTGCTGTCCACCGGCGACGAGTTGATCGAGCCGGGCCTGCCGCTGGGCCCCGGGCAGATCTACAACAGTAATCGCCGGGTGCTGTGCAGCTGGCTGGAGCGCCTGGGCTGCGAAGTGGTGGATGCCGGGATCCTGCCGGACGACCTGGAACAAACCCGCGAACGCCTGGGCGCATTGGGCTCGGTAGACCTGATTCTGTCCACCGGCGGTGTGTCGGTGGGGGAGGCGGATTTTCTCGGGATTGCGCTGCGGGAAGAAGGGGAGCTGGCGCTGTGGAAGCTGGCAATCAAGCCGGGCAAGCCGCTGACGTTCGGGCATTTCCGTGGTGTACCGGTGATCGGTTTGCCGGGCAATCCGGCGTCGACGCTGGTGACCTTTGCCTTGCTGGCGCGGCCTTACCTGTTGCGCCGCCAGGGCGTGGAAGACGTGCAGCCGCTGCGCATTGAAGTGCCCGTGGGATTTGTCTGGCCCAAGCCGGGGAATCGCCGCGAGTATTTGCGCGGGCGGCTGGAGCAGGGCAAGGCGATCATCTACCGCAACCAGAGCTCGGGTGTGCTGCGTAGCGCGGCGTGGGCCGAAGGTTTGGTAGAAGTGCTGGAGGGGACGACGCTGGAGATCGGTGACCGGGTCAACTTCATTCCGCTGAGTGAAGTCTTGAACTGAGCCCGATCTATCAAACAATGAAGATCAAAATGTGGGAGCTGGCTTGCTCGCGAAAGCGGTGGATCAGTCACCCGATGTATTGACTGACCCTCTGCATTCGCGAGCAAGCCCGCTCCCACATTTGATTTGTGTTCATCCTGCAATTACGGCAAATCACGACTCGCGTAAAACGCACTCAACACCTTCACCAGGTGCGCCAGGTCGTGGCTGCCGCACAGCTCGCGAATCGAGTGCATCGCAAACGTCGGCAAGCCGATATCCACGGTGCGCACGCCCAGGTGGCTGGCGGTGATCGGGCCGATGGTCGAGCCGCAACCCATGTCGCTGCGAACCACAAAGCTTTGCACCGGCACTTCTTCGGCCATGCACAGGTGGCGGAAGAACCCGGCGGTTTCGCTGTTGGTGGCGTAGCGCTGGTTGCTGTTGACCTTGATCACCGGGCCGGCATTGAGTTTCGGGCCGTGGTTGGCGTCGTGCTTCTCGGCGTAGTTGGGGTGCACGCCGTGGGCGTTGTCGGCAGACACCAGCAGCGACTTCTGGATAGTGCGTACGAACTCATCGCCCTCGGGCAGCAGGCGGCGCAGGGTCTGCTCCAGCATCGGGCCGTCGGCACCGCAGGCGGAGCACGAGCCGACTTCTTCGTGGTCGTTGCATACCAGCACGCAGGTTTCATCGGTTTCGGCGGTGAGCAGGGCTTGCAGGCCGGCGTAGCACGACAGCAGGTTGTCGAGGCGGGCACCGGCGATAAAGTCGCCATTGAGGCCGATCACGGCCGCGCTCTGGGTGTCGTAGAAGCTCAGCTCATAGTCGAGCACCACGTCAGCGTTCAACCCGTGTTCACGAGCCAGTTGCTCGGTCAGCACTGCGCGGAAGTCCACGCGCTCGTCACCGGCGAACTGCGCAAGGATCGGCGGCAGTTCGGTCTGGGCATTGATCGCCCAACCCTGGTTGGCTTCACGGTTCAGGTGAATGGCCAGGTTGGGGATGATCGCGATGGGCAGCTTGAAGTCGATCAACTGGCTTTCGACCTTGCCGTCGCGGCGGAAAGTGACGCGGCCGGCCAGGGACAGATCGCGGTCGAACCACGGCGCCAGCAGCGCGCCGCCGTACACTTCCACACCCAGTTGCCAGAAGCCCTGGCGTTGCAGTTCAGGCTGTGGCTTGACCCGCAGGCACGGGCTGTCTGTGTGGGCGCCGACCAGGCGGATGCCGCCTTGCAGGGGCGAGTGGCGGCCGAGCTTGAAGGCGATGATCGAGGAGTCGTTGCGGGTCACGTAGTAGCGCCCGTTGGCCTCGGTGGTCCAGGTCTCGCGCTCGTCAAGACGCTGGAAACCGGCCGCTTCCAGGCGCTGTGCAAGGGCGGCGGTGGCATGGAACGGGGTAGGGGAGGCCTTGAGGAAGTCGATCAGGCCTTGGTTCAACTCTTCGCGCATAAGTAGCTCCAGACAGCAATGGCGCGAGTTTACCGTCCGACGGGATAAGTGCACAGAACAAATGTGGGAGCGGGCTTGCTCGCGAATGCGGTGTGTCAGTCGCCGAATGAGCTAACTGATCCACCGCATTCGCGAGCAAGCCCGCTCCCACATTTTAATTGCGTTTACAGCTTAAAACGGCGCGGGGCACTCGAAGCGCAGACGCTCGCCGCTCTGGGGATGGGTGAAGCTCAGCATGCTGGCGTGCAGGCACAGGCGTGGCCAGGCAGCCAAGGCCTGTTCGTGGGCGTACAAGCCATCGCCCAGCAACGGATGCCCGATGGACAGCATATGCACGCGCAGTTGATGTGAACGGCCGGTGATCGGCGTCAGCTCAACCCGGCACCAGTCGCCGCAACGCTCCAGGACTTTCCAGAAGGTCAGCGCGTTCTTGCCGAACTCGTGGTCCACCACGTGCCGTGGCTTGGTCGGCGGGTCGTAGCGCAAGGGCAAGTCGATGCTGCCGCTGTCCAGTTCCGGTTGGCCCCAGCACAGTGCGGTGTAGGCCTTTTCGGTTTCCCGGTCATGAAACTGGCGGGACAGTTCACGGTGGGTATCCGCGTCTCGGGCCAGCAGGATGATCCCGGACGTTTCCCAGTCCAGGCGATGGACGATGCGGGCTTCGGGGTAGCCGTTTTCCTGCAGGCGGGTGATCAGGCAGTCCTTGTTGTCGTCGGCGCGACCGGGCACCGAGAGCAGCAGGGTAGGCTTGTTCACCACCAGGACAGCAGCGTCCTGATGAAGGATATGGACATTGGACAACGGCATTAAAACAGCCTCGTAACAAACGCCAACGGCGGCTCGCTCACCCGGCCCCGTGAGGGGAGCCAGGTAACCGAGCCGCCGTGGCGACCGCCTTTTCGATCAACGATCAGGCAGGGTGATATTGAGTTCCAGAATCGAGCAGCTGCCGTCATTTTCCAGGGCGACATGCACGTCATCGTTACCGATATTGACGTACTTGCGGATCACTTCCACCAGTTCCTTCTGCAGGGCTGGCAGGTAATCCGGGGTGCTGCGTTGGCCGCGTTCGTGCGCCACGATGATCTGTAGACGCTCTTTCGCTACCGACGCGGTACTTGGCTTTTTGTTGGCGCGAAAGAAGTCGAGAAATTTCATTGTTTAGTTGCCTCCAAAGATACGCTCGAAGAATCCCTTCTTCTTAACATCGAGGAAGCGATGTTCCACGGTCTTGCCCAGCAAGCGATCTACCGCATCGCTGTACGCCTGGCCGGCGTCGCTCTGGTCGTCAAGAATCACCGGCACACCTTGGTTGGATGCCTTCAGGACGGCCTGGGATTCCGGGATCACACCCAGCAGGGTCACGGCGAGGATTTCCTTCACGTCTTCAACGCCGAGCATTTCGCCATTGCTGACGCGCTCAGGGTTGTAGCGGGTCAGCAGCAGGTGTTCCTTGATCGGATCTTCACCTTTCTCGGCGCGCTGGGACTTGCTGGCCAGCAGGCCGAGCATGCGGTCCGAGTCACGTACCGAGGAGACTTCAGGGTTGGTCACGACGATGGCTTCGTCGGCGAAGTACATCGCCAGGTGAGCACCGGTCTCGATACCCGCCGGGGAATCGCACACCACGTATTCGAAGGTTTCCTTCAGTTCGGCGAGGACCTTGCCCACGCCTTCCTTGGTCAGCGCGTCTTTGTCGCGGGTCTGGCTGGCGGCCAGTACATACAGGTTCTCAAGGCGCTTGTCCTTGATCAGGGCCTGTTGCAGGTTGGCTTCGCCATTGACGACGTTGACGAAGTCGTAAACCACGCGGCGTTCACAGCCCATGATCAGGTCGAGGTTACGCAAGCCGACGTCGAAGTCGACGATAACTGTCTTGTGGCCGCGCAGAGCGAGGCCGGTACCGATAGCGGCGCTGGTGGTGGTCTTACCCACACCACCCTTGCCGGATGTAACCACGAGAATCTTGGCCAAGGTGTTTCACCCCTAAGGAAAAAGGACTTTTTAGTCCCTGAAAAACATCTCTTGTCACTCGCTGCAGGCGGGCAGCTCTTGTAGGAGAAAGCACGGTTTGCCTGGGCAAACCCCACCTTAAAATTATTCCTACACAAGTTTTGCCGTTTTCGCTGTGCTATCAGAGTCCAGAGATGCTTGGAAAATGCGGCAGTATCCGTTAAAGACGAACGATGTTCAACACATCGCCCGACAGGCTGACTTGTACCCCGGCCCCCCACAGCGGATCGCGGCGCAAATCTTCCGAAACCTTGTACTGGCCTGCGATGGACACTAGCTCAGCGGTCAACTGCTGGCAAAAAATACGGGCCTTGGTGTCACCTTTTATGCCGGCCAGGGCACGACCACGCATGGGGCCGTATACATGGATGTTTCCATCGGCGAGAAGTTCCGCCCCCGGGCTGACCGGGGCGATGACGACAAGGTCGCCACCCTGGGCGTAAATCTGCTGCCCGCCCCGTACGGGAGAGGTGATGATCTTTGTCGGCTTGATCGTCGGCTCCGGCGGTTTCTCCGGTTTTTTCTTCTCTTCGCCGACCAACGGGTCGAGCGGACGCTCGCGGGCACCCGACGGCGGCAGTACTGGCAGTTCAATGGCGATTGCCGCGGCGATGTCTTCGATACGGCTGGCACGGATCGCCAGGGTGCGCAGGCCATGCTGGCGGCACACGCGCATCAGCCCGGGCAGGTCGACCGCGCCCTGGCCGGCCGGGAGCTTGTCCAGGGCCAGCACCAGCGGTGCATTGTTGAAGAAGTTCGGCGCCAGGGCGACCTTGGCGGCGAGCTGGCGGTCCAGGGCATCAAGGTCGTTGCGGGCCAGTTCCAGCACGGTAATGGCGAGCATGCTGCCTTTCAACTGGAACACGGGATCTTGGTCTAGCGGTTCGGTTTGGCTCATGGTCGGCAAAGCGGCTTGTCACGAAAAGTGTCGAGACTTATAACGAGAACATCCGCTAGCCGCAAGCCGGGTCGAACCGTTGTAGAATGCGCGGCCGTTGTCTTTACCGGAATCTTGAATGGATCGCCCGCGTTTTCGAGCTGTATTTTTTCATCCGCGCTTCTGGCTGTTATGGCTGGGGCTGGGTTTGCTGTGGCTGATTGTGCAGTTGCCGTACCGGGCTTTACTGGGGATTGGCCGTGCTTTGGGGGCGGGAATGTACCGGGTGGCCGGTGAACGTCGACGTATCGCCGCACGAAACCTGGAACTGTGTTTCCCGGAAAAGTCCGCTAAAGAGCGTAAACATTTGCTCAAGGAAAACTTTGCCTCCACCGGCATCGCGTTCTTCGAGATGGCCATGAGCTGGTGGTGGTCCAAGCCGCGCCTGGCGCGCCTGGCCCATGTCGAAGGGCTGGAGCACCTCAAGCAGGCGCAACTGGAAGGCAAGGGCGTGATCCTCATGGCCCTGCATTTCACCACCCTGGAAATCGGCGCCGCCTTGCTCGGGCAGAAGCACACCATCGACGGCATGTACCGCGAGCACGGCAACCCCTTGTTCGATTTCGTCCAGCGCCGTGGCCGCGAGCGGCACAACCTCGACTCCCTGGCCGTAGAGCGCGAAGACGTGCGCGGCATGCTCAAGCTGCTGCGGGCCGGTCGTGCGATCTGGTACGCACCGGACCAGGACTACGGCGCCAAGCAAAGTATCTTCGTGCCATTGTTCGGCATTCAGGCCGCCACCGTGACCGCCACCAGCAAGTTCGCCCGCCTGGGCAAGGCTCTGGTGGTGCCGTTCACCCAGGAACGCCTGGCCGACGGCAGCGGTTATCGCCTGGTGATCCATCCGCCGCTGACCGACTTCCCCGGTGAAACCGACGAGATCGATTGCCTGCGCATCAACCAGTGGGTCGAAGCCTCCGTGCGCGAATGCCCCGAGCAATACCTGTGGACGCACCGCCGCTTCAAGAGCCGGCCGCCAGGTGAACCTAAACTGTATGAAAAACGCCGCCGTTGATCTGAAGTCCCCAAGCACCATGGAGTGATGCAATGCGCCCAGCTGAACCGGTCACAGGCTTGATTCTTTCCGGCGGCGGGGCGCGGGCCGCCTATCAGGTGGGGGTACTGGCGGCGATAGCCGAGCTGTTGCCGCCGGGCGCGGCCAATCCGTTTCCGGTGATCGTCGGCACCTCGGCCGGGGCGATCAATGCAGTGAGCCTGGCCAGTGGCGCCATGGACTTTACCGCCGCCATCCAGCGCCTGACCGCCTTCTGGCAGGGCTTTCGCAGCCACCTGGTGCTGCGCAGCGACTGGCCCGGGGTGATCAGCCAGGCCAGTCGATTCCTTATCCACAGCCTGCTGGGGATGGGGGCGCAGGTGCCAGTGGCGCTGCTCAACAGTTCGCCGCTGCGGGACTTGTTGCGCGACAAACTGCACCTGGAAGGCATCGCGCAGTCGATCCGCGAGAAACACCTTCATGCTGTGGCGGTGACCGCGTTCGGATACGAGTCCGGGCAAGCCGTGACCTTCTATCAGGGCGGCGGCACCATCGATGCCTGGTTGCGGCATCGGCGCATCGGCATTCCCACCCAATTGACCGTTGAACATTTGCTGGCCAGCTCGGCGATTCCGTTGCTGTTTGCGCCGGTCAAACTCGGCCAGGAATATTTTGGTGACGGGGCGGTGCGCCAGTCGGCGCCGATCAGTCCTGCGTTGCACCTGGGCGCCAGCCGCGTGCTGGTGGTGGGGGTCAGTGGCAACCCGCGCGGCAACGATCCATCGAACCCGGCGCGCACCTTCACCGGCCAGGAGCCGACGTTGGCGCAGATCGGCGGGCACATGCTCAACAGTACGTTCATCGACAGCCTGGAAAGCGATATCGAATTGCTCGAGCGCCTGAACCAGTTCAGCCACGTGTTGCCGGCCAACGCGGCGATACAAGGTTTGGCGCCAGTGGAAGTATTGGTGATCGCTCCCAGTCAGCCAATCGACGAAATCGCGGCACGTCACCGCCAGGAATTGCCGGCGGCATTGCGCCTGTTTCTGCGCGGGCCGGGGGCGACCAAAACCAGTGGCGCGGGTGTGCTCAGCTACCTGCTGTTCGAGGCGGGGTATTGCAGCGAATTGATCGAGCTGGGAAGGCGGGATGCGCTGGCCAAGCGCGAAGAGTTGCAGCGGTTCCTGGGCCTGACACCGGACTGAATGTGGGAGCGGGCTTGTGTGGGAGCGGGCTTGCTCGCGAATGCGGTGTGTCAGTCGCCAGATGTATTGACTGACCCACCGCATTCGCGAGCAAGCCCGCTCCCACATAAACCCGATTCCACAGGGGATAGGCGGTGTGGTTAGAAGTGGTACTTCACCAACAGGCTCGCAGTGTCCTGGTTGGTCTCGAACGCGCCGCTGTCCTGGATCCCGTACTTGTTCTTCCAGTAGTCGTATTCGATACCGACATACAACTGCTTCTCGCCCCAATGCAACGCCTTGCCCAGGTCATATTTGATCTGCGGGTTGAAGTGCAGGTTGGCGTGGTAAGTGCCGCGGGCGTTCTTGTCGTTATCCACCACCCAGTCCATGAAGCCGTCGATCAGCACATTGGAGTTGCCCACCGGGATCGTGTACGACCACACCGGTGTGATCTGCCATACGCCGTCACCCGGGCGATTGCCTTCGGTCTGGCGCTGGTAGAAGTTCAGCTGGAAGTAGTCGAAACCAGGGATTGCCAGGTCGAAGCCCGGGCCGAGCAAGTACGACTCGTTGTCGCCTTCGCCGAACTCGTAAGTGAACGCCAGCAACACGTCCTTGATCGGACCGAACGACAAGTCCTTGTCGAAAATCTTGCCGAACGACAAGCGTGGGCTGAACTCGCCGTAGTAAGTACTTGGGCCGACATTGCCGTCTTCCTTGCCGTTGTAAAAGATGCGGTCGAGGAAGAAGAAGTTGTCGCCGTACTTCCACGCGTCGGCGTGTTCGAAGGTCACGGTTTGCTGGATCTGCGGGTTAACAGTGAAGTTCTTGCCCCACAGATAAGTCAGGCTGTTGTTCTGCCACTGCAGCAGATCACCGGCCATGGCCTGGCCCCCGGCCAGCAGGGATCCTGCCAGCATCAGGCTGTTCACGGTACGTTTCATTCGGTTGCTCCCGAGGTAAAGGTTTCTGGTTTTTTTTCTAAGCGGACGCTCTGGTGTGGCGTCTTTTGGCTTGCCGCAAAAATCGTCTGTTCGGTCAGCTTTGATGCTTTTAGCAAGAGCTGCGCCAAGGTGTTTAAAAAGCCAAAAAATCCCCGTCGGCTGTGATGAACACAGTCGAATTCGGAGAGTTTTTGCACACGTTGGCTGCGGACGTGGGGCCGGGATAAGTTGGCCTTGCAGTCAGCTTTTACATTCGCTGTTTTTTTTTGAGTCGATTTGAGCGGGCGCCGAGAATACTGACTCCCAGGCCTGTGCTCAAGTGCGCCGTTAAAGAGCGCGCGGGGCGAGAATGGGGCACGGCGCGTGGCCGGCCCCGGGTGAATGGCGTACATGGTGTGTTCCCTGATCGTTATTGTTTTTGTTGTGACGCAGGAATCAATGTGGGTGTGCGTGAGCGCTTGGGGCAGCGCGTTCGGCGCCGCCCAGGATGTTGAATAACAGGTTCAGCGACAGCGCGCTGATAGTGGCCATGGCGATGCCGCTGTGAGTGATCGGGCTCATCCATAGCGGCAGCTGTGCAAAGAATTCGGGACGTACCACCGGGATCAATCCCATGCCGATACTCACCGCCACCAGCAACTGGTTACGACGGTCGGCAATGTCGGCTTCCTGGAGGATCTTGATCCCGGTGGCTGCCACCATGCCGAACATGGCAATCGCCGCGCCGCCCAGCACTGCGGGTGGAATCGACGCTACCAAAAAGGCGGCCTTGGGCAGCAGGCTCAGCACAATCAGGAACGCGCCGGCCACGATCGTCACCGAACGGCAGCGCACGCCGGTCATCTGCACCAGGCCGATGTTCTGCGCGAACGAGGAGTGGGTGAAGGTGTTGAAGAACCCGGCAAAAAAAGATGCGCCGGCGTCACACAACAGGCCACGGCGGAGCATTTTCGGCGTGACTTCCTGGCCGGTGATCTTGCCCAGGGCGAGGAACATCCCGGTGGACTCGACGAAGATGATCACCACCACCAGGCACATCGACAGGATCGGCGCCAACTCGAACTTGGGCATGCCGAAATGCAGTGGCGTCACCACTTGCACCCACGGGGCGCGCGCCAGGCCGCTGAGGTCGACCATGCCGATCATCCCGCACAGCCCGTAGCCGAGGGCCATGCCGATCAGCACCGAGATATTCACCCAGAAGCCGCGCATGAAACGGTTGATCAGCAGGATGGTGGCCAGCACCAGCGCGGCAATCGCCAGGTAAATCGGTGAGCCAAACGTGGACGCCGCTGCGCCACCGCCGGCCCAATTGACCGCGACGGGAAACAGCGAAAGACCAATGGCGGTGATCACGGTACCGGTCACCAGCGGTGGAAAGAAGCGCACGACCTTGGACATGAACGGCGCGATCACCATGCCGAAAAAACCGGCGGCGATGGTCGCACCGAAGATCCCCTGCAGACCGATGCCGGGCATGCCGGCCATGGCCACCATGCTGCCGACAGCGGCGAAACTGGCGCCCATCATCACCGGCATACGAATGCCTACCGGGCCGATACCGAAGGACTGGACCATGGTTGCGATGCCCGCCACCAGCAGGTCGGCGTTGATCAGGAAGGCGATTTCTTCACGGCTCAGGCCCGCGGCCTGGCCGATGATCAAAGGCACGGCGACGGCGCCACCGTACATCAGCAAGACGTGTTGCAGGCCTACCAGAATCAGTTGCAAGAGGGGCAGCCGCACCATGGCGGGCGCGGCAGGAGTCTGCGTTTCTAGCTGGGACATGCAACACCTCGGATCTTTTTATTGTTGTGTTGTTCGGCATTCAATTGCCGGGTGGAACTCATTCGTCAAAGCACACCGCAGATCCCATGTGGGAGCGGGCTTGCTCGCGAACGCGGTGGTTCAGTCACCTGAAGTGTTGAATGACACACCGCATTCGCGAGCAAGCCCGCTCCCACACTAGTCCTGCGTTAATCAGTCAGTTGGTACGCGCCCCCTGAGTGATCCAGGTGCCAATCAAGTCCCGTTCCTGCTGGGTCATCTGGGTGATATTGCCTAGCGGCATGATCTGGCTGGCCACGGCCTGTGCCTGGATGCGCGGGGCCATTTGCTGGATCTGCTGCGGCGTATCAAACATCACCCCGGCCGGCGCGGTGCTGAACAGCGGGCTTGTCGGTTTGGCCGAATGGCACACCGCGCAGCGCTCCTGGATCACCCCGTGGACCTTGTCAAAATCAATCGATGCCTGGGCCGGTGCTGCTTCGGCAGGTGCCGGTGCAGGTGCCGGTGCCACTGGAGCAGCCGGTTTAAGCCCGCCACCCAACGCCGTTTCCGGCAGCGGCTGGTATTCGATGGCCGCAGGAGCCTTGGCCACATCCGGTGCAGTCGCCACCGGTTTTGGGCCGGTCACGTAGGCCAGGCAAATCATCGCCAGTGCGCCCACCGGCAAGGTCCAGGCGTATTTCTGGCTGTTGTGACGGGTGTTGAAGTAGTGACGCACCAACACCGCCGCCACCGCGATACCTGCGAGGATCAGCCAGTTGTATTGGCTGCCGTAGGTGCTCGGGAAGTGGTTGCTGATCATGATGAACAGCACCGGCAAGGTGAAGTAGTTGTTGTGGCGCGAACGCAGCAAACCCTTGGCCGGCAGTGCCGGGTCGGGCGTGCGGTTTTCGGCGATGGCCGCCACCAGCGCACGCTGGGCCGGCATGATGATGCGGAACACGTTGCCCACCATGATGGTGCCGATCACGGCGCCCACGTGCAGGTACGCACCACGACCGCTGAACACCTTGCTGAAGCCGTACGCGGCGGCAATCAACAGCACGAACAGGATCAGGCCGAGCAGGGCGGGGCGCTTGCCCAGTGCCGAGTCGCACAGAAAGGAGTAGATGAACCAGCCGGCCAACAGCGAGCCGAGGCCCAGCAACACACCTTCCGGACCGCTGAGGCTGCTGCCCGGGGCCAGCAGGTACAAAGTCGGGTTGGCGTAGAACACCACGCACAGCAGCGCGATGCCGGACATCCAGGTGAAGTAGGCTTCCCATTTGAACCAGTGCAGGTTGTCCGGCATGGTCGGTGGGGCCAGTTTGTATTTTTCCAGGTGGTAGATACCGCCACCGTGGATCGCCCACAAGTCACCGGCGAGGCCGTCCTTGGGGTTCACGCGGTTGAGGTTGTTTTCCAGCCAGACGAAGTAGAACGAAGCGCCGATCCAGGCGACGCCGGTGATCATGTGAACCCAGCGCACGCTCAGGTTCAGCCATTCCATCAAATGTGCTTCCACAGTCTTTACCTCTCGCCTGTCACTCTGTCGTCGAGTGATCAGACCTTCTCTTATTGGTGGGGGGCGAGGATCAACCGCTCATCCTCTTTAAAAAAATGCTCATCGCAGTTATTGCCTGTGCCACTGCGATCAACCACCAGGAAGTCATCCCGCTTTTCGATCGTCAGCACCGGGTGGTGCCAGACGCCGCGATGGTAATTAATGCCCTGCCTGCCGTTGGTAACGAAGGCGCGGACCAAGCCCGATACAGGTTCATCGCCAAGTGGCGCGACCACGATCAGAAAGGGGTTGCCGAGCAGCGGGATGAAAGCCTGGCTGCCCAGCGGGTGTCGTTCCAGCATGCACACGGTCAGCGGCATGTCCTGCGCGTCGGCGCGGAAGATGCTGATGATCGCGTTATCTTCTGGCGTGGCGGTTTCAACCGTCGCCAGTTTATGAAAGCGCATGGTCGACCCGTTGTTGATCATGAAGTGATCGCTGCCATCGGTTTCGATAACGTCTCCGAAAGGGGCGAAGGCTTCTTTGGTCAGGGGTTCGATCATCAGTGTGCGCATGGCTGTCTTCTTAATCTTGTGTATGGATCGTTCCCACGCTCTGCGTGGGAACGCCGCCCTGGACGCTCTGCGTCCGCTCTTGTGACGCAGAGCGTCACGGTATGCATTCCCACGCAGAGCGTGGGAACGATCGGGTGTTACTTCGAGACCTTACCGAGAACCCGCAGGCGGCTCACACCACCATCCGGGAACACATTCAGACGAATGTGGGTGATCGGGCCCAGCGCCTTGATCTGCTCGGCAAACGTGTGTTCAGCGTGCATTTCCAGTTTCTGCGCCGGCAGCAGTTCGCGCCAGAACAGCGATTGGGTTTCGATCTGGCTGTCGGTGCCGCCCTTCACGAACGCGCCCTGGATCGAGCAAGTGTCCGGGTAGTTGCCCTTGAAGTGCAGGGTGTCGACCACGATCTTCTCGATCTCGCCCGGGTGGCCCAGTGCGACGATCACCCAGTCATTGCCCGGCGTACGACGACGTGCGGTTTCCCAGCCGTCGCCCATGTTGATGCCACGGCCCGGGTTGAGGATGTTGCTCATGCGCCCGAAGTGTTCATCGGAGCAGGCCAGTGCGCGGCCGCCGTTCAATGCAGCAGCCAGGTCCACCTGTTCGTTGTCGCCCACCGCCGACCAGTCGCGGAACGGAATGCCGTACACACGCAGACGGGCCACGCCACCATCCGGGTAGATGTTGAAACGCAGGTGGCTGAAGGCCTGGTCGTTGTTGATTTCGTGGAAGTGATGGCTGTTGCCTTGCAGCTCCACCGCCGACAGCACTTCAACCCATTGGGTGTTGTCATCCGGCTCGCCGGACGCCAGGAAGCAGGCTTCCAGGGACGCCGATGGCGGGAAGTTGCCGGTGAAGAATGAAGTGTCGATGTCCACGCCTTTGATCGAACCCGGTACGCCCAGGCGGATCACGGCGCTGTCGTAGCCTTCGAAGCGCTTGCGGCGCGACTCCCAGCCGTCCATCCACTTGCCGTTGTCATCGAAAACGCCCTCCTTCCACACGGCCGGGGTCGGCTGGAACAGGCGGTTGGCGTCGGCGAACCAGTCATCGGTGACAGAGATGATCTTTGTGCCCAGGCGGGCGTCGGCCAGGTTGACGAACTTTTCGAAAGGTACGGGTTGCGCTTTCATTCTTCTTGTCTGCCTTAAAGTAAGTGGCTTGGGATGCTCGCCAGGCCCTGGGCGTTCATGAATCGCTCGGGCCAGGTCTGCTAAAGGGTCAGTAATCGGAACAACGCGATTTTATTGATCTCGGCCAGCGCACATTTGAACTCGGCTTCCACCGAGTTGTGAATGCGCGTTTCAAACGCGGCAAGGATCTGGTGCCGGTTGCTGCCTTTTACCGCCATGATGAAGGGAAACTTGAACTTGGCCTTGTAGCCATCGTTCAGCTCGGTGAAGCGCGAAAACTCGTCGCTCGAGCATTGGTGAATACCGGCGCCAGCCTGTTCATTAGTGCTGGCTTCGGTCAACTGGCCCTGGACGGCCGCTTTGCCCGCCAGGTCCGGGTGAGCGTTGATCAGGGCCAGTTGACTGGTGTGATCGGCGCTCAACAGGATGTCGCTCATGCGCTGGTGCAGGGTTTCAATCTCGTCGATCGAAGCGTCCTGGCCCAGGTCGAAGGCCTTTTCGGCCACCCATGGCGAATGTTCGTAGATGTCGGCGAAGGCTTTGACGAATTCGTCGCGGCTCAGGGTCGACGGTTTCAGGGTTTGGAACGCGGTCATTTGGCGGCTCCCTGGAAAGGGTGTACGTCATGCCAGTGACGGGCGATGTCGACGCGGCGGGTGAACCACACCTGATCATGGCCCTTGGCGTATTCGATAAACCGCTTGAGGGCGGCCAGGCGTGCCGGGCGGCCGATCAGGCGGCAGTGCAAGCCGATGGAGAGCATTTTCGGTGCGTCCGCGCCTTCGGCATACAGCACGTCGAAGGCGTCTTTCAGGTATTCGAAAAAGTCGTCGCCCTTGTTGAAACCCTGGACCTGGGTGAAGCGCATGTCGTTGGTGTCCAGGGTGTAGGGGATCACCAGGTGCGGCTTGCCGGTCGGGTTGTTGGGTTCCCAGTAGGGCAGGTCGTCGTCATAGGTGTCGCAGTCATAGAGGAAGCCGCCTTCCTCCATCACCAGCCGCCGGGTGTTGGGGCCGGTGCGGCCGGTGTACCAGCCCAGTGGGCGCTCGCCGGTGAGTTCGGTGAGGATGCGGATCGCTTCGAGCATGTGCTCGCGTTCCTGGGCCTCATCCATGTATTGGTAGTCGATCCAGCGGTAGCCGTGGCTGCAGATCTCGTGGCCGGCGGCGACCATCGCGCGGATCACATCCGGGTGACGCTGGGCGGCCATGGCCACGGCGAAGATGGTCAGCGGGATATCGAATTCCTTGAACAACTTGAGGATGCGCCACACGCCGGCACGGCTGCCGTATTCGTACAGCGACTCCATGCTCATGTTGCGCTCGCCTTGCAGCGGTTGCGCCGAGACCATCTCGGACAGGAAGGCTTCCGACTCTTTGTCGCCGTGCAGGATGTTGCGCTCACCACCTTCTTCGTAGTTGAGTACGAACGACAGGGCGATACGGGCCTTGCCCGGCCAGTGTGGGTGAGGAGGGTTACTGCCGTAACCGATCAGGTCGCGTGGGTAGTCAGCGCTCACTGCAGTCTTCCTTCTTGTTCGTGGTAGCGGTGTGTGTGGCGGCCGGGCAGCGGAAAGACTGGGTGGCGTCACAACGATGACTGATTGTATACAACTTAGTGTGCACTTTGTAAGCCTGTATTTCTGCATTTTTTCCGCAAGGTCTTTGCAGAATAGCACTGCAAGAAACCTGCCTGACTGGTCAGCTAAATTGAAAAAAACCTCGTTCACTGTAGGAGCGAGCTTGCTCGCGAAAAACCTGAGAGCGCCTCGTTAACCCTGAAGCGCTGCGTTATCGTTAACGATCTTCGCGAGCAAGCTCGCTCCTACAGTATCGGCGTCAGCAACGGAACGCAGGCTTGTTGAATTTATTGTGTACAATTTTTTTGAAAAGTGTCTTAATCAGCCATCGCCGGCTTTTTCAGTGACCTGAAAAGGTGCGGTCTTTCACTTTTTACTGACTTCGGGAGGCGCGCAGACGCTATGGGACGTTTGACCACACACGTATTGGACGCCGCGCATGGCTGCCCTGGCAGCGCAATCAAGGTTGAGTTGTACCGTGTCGAGGGCGCACAGCTTGAGCTGGTCGCCAGCACCCTGACCAACAGCGACGGCCGCTGCGATGCACCCCTGCTGCAAGGCGATGACTACCGCAGCGGTGTCTATCAGTTGCAGTTCAACGCCGGTGATTACTACCGCGCCCGCGGTGTGCAACTGCCCGAACCTGCATTTCTCGATGTGGTGGTGCTGCGCTTCGGCATCAGCGCCGAACAGGATCACTACCACGTGCCTTTGCTGATTTCGCCTTACAGCTACTCCACCTATCGCGGTAGCTGAGTCGTCACCGCGCTTCACACCCCCAAAGCTCTTCGTTGGTTTTTCGCCCGCTCACACTGCGGGCTTTTTTTCGCCTGCTGATTGCACCATAAAGGCGGCCCCGATCTTCAGTGCGATCGGGGCTGGATCTTCAGCGGCTCAATAGCGACGCAGCGCCGGCGCCTGTGAACAAGCCCGCACTGATCCGGTTGAACCAGCTCTGGCCCCTGCCGCTGCGCAGGTAGCGCGCGGCACCATGGGCGCCGAGGCCGTAGGCCAGTTTGCACAGCAGGTCGAGCACGGTCCAGGTGGCGATCATGATCAGCAACTGCGGCAAAAAGGCCTGCTGGGCACTGAGGAATTGCGGCAGGAAGGCGGCGAAAAACAGGATGTCCTTCGGGTTGCTGGCGCCCAGCACAAAGGCCCGGCCAAACAGCGCACGAAAACGCGGGGTGGCGGCCACTTGCGGTACGTCGGCGACGTGGGCCGGTTGCCGGGATTGCTGCCAGCTCTGCCAGGCGAGGTAGAACAGGTACAGCGCGCCGACGATCTTCAGGGCGCTGAACAGCTGTTCCGATGCCAGCAACAACGCACCCAAACCCAGCGCCGAGGCGCTCAGCAGGCAGATGGAAGCAATCACCCCGCCGAGAAAGGCCGGGTACGAACGGCGCAGGCCGTAGTTCAGGCTGTTGCTGATCATCAGCAAGGACAGGGGGCCGGGGATCAGGATCACCACCAGCGCAGCGCCGCTGAACAGCAGCCAGGTTTCCAGACTCATTGCATTCCTCCATTCGTACAAAAGCCCCACCCGACGGGGTGAGGCAGGGTCAAGCGGGTTGGCCTACAGGAACGCGAACTTGGCGATGAAGATCGCGCAAAGCACCCACAGGCTGATGGAAATTTCCTTGCGTTTACCCGTGCCGGCCTTCAGCGCCACGTAGGTGATGAAACCCAGGGCGATGCCGTCGGCCACCGAGAAGGTCAGGGGCATCATGATGGCCGTGACGATCGCCGGAATGCTGTCGGTGGCGTCGTCCCAATTGATATGGGCCATGCCGCTCATCATCAGCATCGCCACATAGATCAACGCGCCGGCGGTGGCATAGGCCGGAATCATGCCAGCCAGCGGGGCAAAAAACATCGCTGCGATAAACAACACGCCAACCGTAACCGCCGTCAGCCCGGTGCGGCCACCAGCGGCAACCCCGGCGGCGCTTTCCACGTAACTGGTGACTGGCGGCACGCCGACCATGGCGCCGAACACGCTGGAGGCGCTGTCGGCTTTCAGGGCGCGGGAGAGGTTTTCGATCTTGCCGTCGGCATTCACCAGGCCTGCACGCTGGGCCACGCCCATCAAGGTGCCGGCGGTGTCGAACATGTGCACAAACAGGAAGGCGAACACCACGCTGATCATGCTGACGTTGAACACGCCCATCACGTCCATGGCCATCCAGGTCGGCGCCAGGCTTGGCGGGGTGGCCAGGATGCCGTGGTACTCCACCAGGCCCAGGCCCCAACCGGCGAGGGTCACGGCGATGATGCTGATCAGGATCGCGCCGAATACCCGGTGGTAGCTGAGGATCGCAATCAACAGGAAGCAGATGGCCGCCAGCAATGGGGCGGGTTCATGCAGGGAGCCGAGCTTGATCAGGGTGGCCGGGCTTTGCACGATGATGCCGGCGGTTTTCAGGCCGATCACCCCGAGAAACAATCCGACGCCGGCGCCCATGGCATGGCGCAGGCTCACCGGAATGCTGTTGAGCAGCCACTCGCGAATGCGTGAGAGCGTCAGGATCATGAACAACACACCGGAGATAAACACCGCGCCCAGTGCCGTCTCCCAGTTGTAGCCCATGGTCCCGACCACGGTGTAGGTGAAAAACGCGTTCAGGCCCATGCCCGGCGCCAGGCCTACTGGCCAGTTGGCGTACAGGCCCATCAGCAGGCAACCCAGCGCGGCGGCGATGCAGGTGGCGACAAACGCCGCGCCGTGATCGATGCCGGCGTCGGCCATGATGTTGGGGTTGACGAAGATGATGTAGGCCATGGTGATAAAGGTCGTGAGGCCAGCGATCAGCTCGGTCTTCACTGTGGTGCCATGCAAGCGGAGTTTGAACAGGCGTTCCAGCCAACCGTTGTGGGTTGGCGAGAGGTCGAGCGTAGGGGCTTCGGATTTGCGGCTTTCCACAGCAAGTACTCCTCAAGAGTTTTATTGTTATTTCCAGCGCCGGACACATGAGTGGGCAGCAGCGCTTTGAGGTACCAGCGGGTTTTGTTGACCAATAGGTCAGGAACTCGCACGAAGCGAATTATGCTTTTGTATACAAATAAAGCAAATAATGTTTTCTATTTTGTGTGCGAAAGGGGATGAAAGGCAATTCAGGATTGGCCACTGAGTGCCTTGTTTACCGCCAGCCAGCCTTCTACCGCCGTCTCGCCTGCCTCGGCAAACGCCCGTTGCAGCAGCTTTACCTGTTCGCGCCGCAGCGATTGTTCGAAACGCCGGCCTTCCTCGGTCAACTCCAGCAGGCGCTTACGCTTGTCGGTCTCGGACGCCACGCTGTCCACCAGGTGCATTTCCTGCAGTTGGCGCAACGGCATATTCAGCGCCTGTTTGCTCACGCCGAGCAGTTCCAGCAGCTCCTTGACGCTCAAGGCCGGGTAGCGCGCGATAAAAAACACGATGCGTTGATGCACCCGGCTCAAGCCGCGGCGCTCCAGCATTTCGTCAGCCTTGGCGGTGAACGCCTGGTAGCCGAAGAAGAAGGCTTCCATGGCGGTTTGCTGGCTGGTCTGGTTTTTAAGGTCAAGCATATTGACGTATCTGCCCAAGTCGTCGTAATTTCGGTCAAGCAGTTTGACGTATTTTCCCCAGGCTTTGCTACCGGTGACCCTTATGGCCTTCTCAGAACGTGTTTCGCGTCTTAAAAGTTCCCTGATCCGTGAAATCCTCGCGGCGGCGCAAAAGCCGCAGGTGATGTCCTTCGCCGGTGGCCTGCCGGCCGAAGTGATGCTGCCCACGCTGGATTGGGAAGGCATGCCGCTGAATATCGGCCAATACGGCATGAGCGAAGGCGAGCCACAGTTGCGTGAATTGCTGGCGGCCGAGGCGCGGGTGCTGGGTATTGCCTGCGATGCGCGCCAGGTCATGGTGGTCAGCGGCTCCCAGCAAACCCTGGACCTGGCGGCCAAGCTGTACATCGACAAGGGCACCAAAATCCTCCTGGAAGGCCCGACTTACCTTGCGGCATTGCAGATTTTCCAATTGTTCGGCGCCGATTGCCTGACCGTACAGCTTGAAGCGGACGGTCCGGACCTCAGAGCCTTGCGCAGCAGCCTTGAGCAGCATCGCCCGTCCTTCGTCTACCTGATCCCGACGTTCCAGAACCCTTCGGCGGTGCGCTACAGCGATGCCAAGCGCGAGGCCGTCGCCGCGTTGCTGGACGAGTTTGGCGTAACCCTGATCGAAGACGAACCCTACCGCGAACTGACCTTCGACGGCGGCAGCGCGCAACCCATCGTCAGCCGGCTGAAAAAGGCCAGCTGGATCTACACCGGCACCGTATCCAAGACCTTGTTGCCCGGCCTGCGGGTCGGCTACCTGATCGCCAGTCCGGACCTGTTCCCGCACTTGCTCAAACTCAAGCAATCAGCCGACCTGCACACCAACCGCGTTGGCCAGTGGCAGGCGATGCAATGGATCGGCACCGAGAAATACCAGCATCACCTGGTAGCGTTGCGCAGCTTTTACCGGGGCCGGCGCGACGCTTTCCAGGCTGCACTGGCGCGGCATTTCAGCGACCTGGCCGACTGGCAAATACCCCAGGGCGGATTATTCTTCTGGCTGACCTTGAAACAGCCGCTCGATACCCGCACCTTGTTGGCACCTGCGCTCGACCAGGACATCGCGTTCATGCCCGGTGAACCGTTCTTTTCCGAGCCGGACAATCATCACGGTCACCTGCGGCTCAATTTCAGCCATATCGACCCGGCGCGCTTGGACGAAGGTCTCAAGCGTCTCGCTGCGGTGGTCCGTCAAGCACAGCACGCGCAAGCGGCATAGGGGAGCCTCCATGTACAAGGTCTACGGCGATTACAAATCGGGCAACTGCTACAAAGTCAAACTCATGCTCAGCCTGTTGGGCATCGACTATGAGTGGATCGATGTCGACATCCTGAAGGGCGACACCCAGACCGCGGAGTTCCTGGCCAAGAACCCCAACGGCAAAATCCCGGTGCTGGAGCTGGAAGACGGCACCTGCCTGTGGGAGTCCAATGCGATTCTCAACTTCCTGGCCGATGGCAGCGAGTTCCTGCCCAGCGAACCGCGCCTGCGCACCCAGGTTCTGCAGTGGCAGTTTTTCGAGCAGTACAGCCACGAGCCGTACATCGCGGTGGCGCGGTTTATCCAGTTTTACCTGGGGCTGCCGGAAGATCGCCTGGAGGAATACAAGAAGCTGCACAAGGGCGGTTATAAAGCCCTGAAGGTGATGGAGCGCCAGTTGCAATTGACACCGTATCTGGTGGGCGACCAATTCTCGATTGCCGACGTGGCGCTGTATGCCTACACCCATGTGGCGGATGAAGGTGGCTTTGACCTGAGCGCCTATCCAGGCGTGCAGGCGTGGTTGAAGCGCGTGGCCAGCCATCCCAAGCATGTGCCGATGCTGGGCTGAAATGCGGTCAAAAATGTGGGAGCGGGCTTGCTCGCGAAAGCGGTGGATCAGCCAACCTATGCATTGGCTGACACACCGCCTTCGCGAGCAAGCCCGCTCCCACATTTAGTTTTGCGGTGCGCCAGGTAATTCTTCACTGAGCAACTCAAAACAGCGCTGCGCCGCTGGGCTCAACGGCTGTCCACTGCGACTGATCAACCCGATCTCCCGGTTCACCCCCGGATGATCAATGGTAATCCGCTTCAACCCCTCCAGACTGTCCGCCGCCGATTCCGGCAACACACTGATCCCCAAGCCCTGCCGCACCAACGCCAACACGGTCGACATGTAGTTGGCCTCCATCCCCGCGAGCATCGTCAGGCGTGTTTCATCGAACAACGCGTCCACCTGTTCCCGCACGCTGCTGTCGCGGCCGGTGAGGATGATCGGCTGGTCGGCCAGTTGCTCCAGGCTCAACTTTGCAAAACGAGTCAGCGGATGATCCAGCGGCACGAACGCACATAACCGATCATTCAGCACCGGTACAAACCCCAACCCGTGGCTCAGCCGCGCCCGCACACCAATACCGAAATCCACCTCGCCCGAACGCACTTGCGCATGAATGCGGTGAGCAACCAGGTCATGCAAGCGCACCTCGATCCCGGCAAAACGCTCGCGAAACAGGCGCAGGGCGGGAGGCAACGCGCCGGCGCACACGGAGGGCAGGGCGGCGATGGTCACCACGCCTCGTCGTAGCGCTGCCAGGTCACGGGAGCCGGTGACGATGTTGTCCAGGTCCAGCAACAGCTTCTCCATCGGCCCGCGTGCATCCAGCCCGGCGGCGGTGATGCTGACGTGGCGCGGGCTGCGGTCGAGCAGCGCGACGCCCAGCCATTCCTCCAGTTGTTGCACCTGCACGGTCAGCGCCGAGGGCGACAAATGCAGTTCGTTGGCGGCCTTGGTAAAGCTGCCCGTGCGGGCAACGGCGAGAAACGCCTGGATATGCTGGATCGAATTTTTCATTTTTATTTTGCTCGAGCGTTTTGTTTTTTCGAATGTGGAGTGCCGAATATTCCAATTTACAAAGCCTAACGCGATTCCAATACTCCAGGGAAAACAATAACCGGCCGAAAACGCCGTTCTGGAGCTACCCCATGCTCGCTACCCTGGGTGTCATCACCATCCTGTGCCTGCTCACTGCCGTCATGAGCAAACGCCTGTCGCCACTGGTGGCCCTGATCGCCTTGCCGATCATCGCCGCGCTGCTGGGCGGTTTCGGCCTGCAAACCAGCGCCTTCATCATCACCGGCATCAAGAACGTCGCCCCCGTGGTGGGGATGTTTGTGTTCGCGATCCTGTTCTTCGGGATCATGACCGATGCCGGCATGCTGGATCCAATCATTGATCGCATCCTGCGCACGGTAGGGACGCGTCCTACAAGGATTGTCGTCGGTACCGCGACCCTGGCCCTGCTGGTGCACCTCGACGGCTCCGGCGCGGTGACCTTCCTGGTGACGGTGCCGGCGATGCTGCCGCTGTACACGCGGCTGGGAATTGATAAACGCATCCTCGCGTGTGTGGCGGCGATGGCGGCCGGGGTCAACTTCCTGCCGTGGACCGGCCCGGTACTGCGTTCCTCGGCGGCGCTGCACGTGCCGGTGGCGGACTTGTTCCAGCCGCTGATCCCGGTGCAGATCGTCGGCCTGGTCTTTGTATTCGCCTGCGCCTGGTGGCTGGGCCACCGGGAAGAAAAACGCCTGGGCCTGGGCGCTGGTTCCAGCGTGGACGCCGTGCCGCAACGGGTGCTCAGCGACGATGACATTGCCCTGCGTCGCCCGCGGCTGTTCTGGGTCAACCTGGTCCTGACGGTACTGGTGATGGTGGTGATGATCGCCGGTTGGGTCGACCCGGTGGTGATGTTCATGCTCGGCACCGTGGTGGCGCTGTGCATCAACTACCCGAACGTCGACGCCCAGCGCGCGCGGATCGACGCCCACGCAAAAACCGCCCTGACCATGGCCAGCATCCTGCTCGCCGCCGGTGTGTTCACCGGCATCATGCAAGGCACCGGCATGCTCAAGGCCATCGCCGAAGTGGCGGTGGCGCAGATTCCGGCGGGCCACGGCAAGTTGATCCCTGCGGTGGTGGGCTTCCTGTCGATGCCGCTGAGCATGCTGTTTGACCCGGATTCCTACTACTTCGGCGTGATGCCGGTGATCGCCGAAGTCGGCAAGGCCTTGGGCGTCGACCCGCTGCAAGTGGCCCAGGCCTCGTTGCTGGGCGTGCACACCACCGGCTTTCCGGTCAGCCCGTTGACGCCGGCGACCTTCCTGTTGGTGGGCCTGTGCAAGATCGAATTGGCCGATCACCAGCGCTTCACCATCCCCTTTCTGTTTGCCGCGTCGGTGTTGATGACTCTGACGGCTTTGCTCCTGGGAGTGATTTGAAATGAAAACCTTGCGCATCGGTTCCGGCGCCGGCTACTCCGGCGACCGTATCGAACCTGCGGTGGAATTGGCCGAACAGGGCGACCTGGATTACCTGGTCTTCGAATGCCTGGCCGAACGCACCATCGCCCTGGCGCAACAGGCGCGGATCAGCGATCCACAAGGCGGTTACGACCCGCTGTTGAGTGAGCGCATGCGCCGCGTGCTGCCCTTTGTCGGCCGGTCCGAAGGGCGCCGACGCCTGCGGGTAATCACCAATATGGGCGCGGCCAATCCGGTGGCGGCGGCGGTTGAAGTGCGGCGGATTGCCAGTGAATTGGGGCTTAACCTCAAGGTGCTGGCGGTGGTTGGCGACGACGTGCTTGAGACCTTGCGTGCCCAGCCGGAGCAGTTGCTCGACAACGGTCAGACCCTTGGCTCGTTGGGCGAGCGGTTGATTTCCGCGAACGCCTATTTGGGCGCCGACGGCATTATCGACGCCTTGCGCGCCGAGGCCGACGTGGTGATCACCGGCCGGGTCGCAGACCCTTCGTTGTTCCTGGCGCCGCAGATGTTCGAATTCGGCTGGGCTGCGGATGATTGGCAACGGCTGGGGCGCGGCACGCTGGTGGGGCATTTACTGGAATGTGCGGGGCAGGTCAGCGGCGGCTACTTTGCCGATCCGGGTTTCAAGGACGTGGACGATCTGGCACGCCTGGGCTTTCCATTGGCCGAGATTGACCCAGACGGCGAGGCCTTGATCACCAAGGTCGCAGGTTCCGGTGGGCGGGTCAGCCGTGCCACGTGCACCGAACAATTGATCTACGAAGTGCACGACCCGGCGGCCTACCTCACACCGGACGTGTGCGCGGATTTTTCCCAGGTGGCGTTTACCGAAGAAGCCGTGGACCGGGTGCGTGCCCACGGCGCGAGCGGACGGCCACGTCCCGAAGCGTTGAAAGTCAGCGTCGGTTATCTGGACGGCTGGATCGGTGAGGGGCAGATTTCCTACGGTGGCCCGGGCGCGGTCGCTCGTGCGCAACTGGCTCGCGATGTGGTCCTGAAACGCTTGGAGTTGACCGGTGTGCGCATGCAGGACGTGCGTGCCGAATTGATCGGCGTCGACTCCCTGCACGGCCCGCGCAGCACGGTTGAACCGTGGGAAGTGCGCCTGCGCATCGCCGCCCGCTGCGCAGAACGCAGCGAGGCGGTGCGTGTCGGCAATGAAGTGGAAACTCTCTACACCAACGGCCCGTCCGGCGGCGGTGGCGCCAGCAAGAGCCTGCGCCAGGTGGTGGCGGTGGCATCGTTGCTGCTGCCTCGTCACGCGGTCAACCCGAGGATCGAAGCATGAAGTTGCACACCCTGGCCCACTCCCGAACGGGAGACAAGGGCGACACCTCGAACATCTCGATCATCGCGTATCGGGCCGAGGACTATCCGCTGCTCTGCGAGCAACTCACGGCTGAGGTGGTGGCGGCGTTTTTTGCGCCGTTGCTGGAGGCGGGTGCCGCACCGGTGCGGCGTTATGAACTGCCCAATGTGCAGGCACTGAACTTCGTGTTGCCGGGGATCCTGCGGGGCGGGGTGACGCGGTCGCTGGCGCTGGACGCCCATGGCAAGTGCCTGGGCTCAGCATTGCTGGATCTTGAATTGGCAATACCAAACTAATGTGGGAGCGGGCTTG
>NZ_JACARZ010000035.1:0-60532 GCF_013386315.1 Pseudomonas sp. P7779
GAGCGGAACCAATAGCAGCCCTGACCGAAATAACGGATATGCACACACCACAAGCGAGCAAAAAAAAGCCCCGCGACCGAATGACGGCACGGGGCTAAAAATTGGCTGGATGCGACCAACCAAAGGAGCTCTTTAAGTCAAATCACTTGGCACTGGCAATCGTGGTACTCGGCTGCCACCCACCGCCCAACGCCTTGTAGATCGCGACGATCCCGCGATACAGATCCACCTCGGCCTGAGCCTGGGAGTCCTCGGCGGCCAAACGCTCACGCTGCGCGTCCAGCAACACCAGGAAGTCCACCGTCCCTTCGCGGTAACGAATCTCCGCCAGATCCGCAGCAGCCCGGCTCGACTCACTCTGACGAATCAGCGAGACCAACCGCTGCTGGCGTTTGCCGTAATCACTGAAGGCATTCTCCGATTCTTCCAGCGCCAGCAACACCTGCTGCTCATAAGTCGCCAGGGCGCCATCCGCTTCGGCATCCGCACCACGCAACCTTGCCCGCACACTGCCCAGGTCAAACGCCGCCCAGGTAATGCTCGGACCCAGCGACCAGGCATTCGCCGCCGCCGACCCAATCTGCGAACCCCGCCCAGCGGTAAACCCGAGGAACCCACTGAGGCTCACCCGCGGAAACAGATCAGCCTTGGCCACCCCAATCCGCGCCGTGGCGGCTGCCAACTTACGCTCGGCACTGAGAATGTCCGGACGACGTTGCAGCAGTTGCCCCGGATCACCAATCGGCAACGCCTTGGCAATCGCCGGCAAATCTTTCGGGCTCAAATCCACGCTCAACTTGTCCGGCCGCTCACCGAGCAGGGTAGCGATACGATTACGCTCGCGAACTTCCTCGGCCTGCAGCTGCGGCACACTGGCTTCTACAGCCGCCAGACGCGCATCGGCCCGCACCACATCGAGCTGATCGCCCACACCGGCGTCCCGCAGGCTGACGGTGATACCGCGCGAATCCTCCTGGTTCTTCAGGTTGGCCACTGCGATTTTCTCGCGCAGTTGCGCGCCCCGCAGTTGACCGTAAGCGTCCACCAACTCGGCAATCATCGTCACTTGCAGCTGATACAAGTCAGCTTCGGCAACCTGTTGGTCAGCGTCGCTGGCCTCGAGGTTGCGGCGGATGCGCCCGAACAAGTCCACTTCCCAGGCCATGTCCAGGCCCAGGTCATAACGCTCGCTGTTGACACGTTGGGTGGTCTGGCCGGGGATCTGGCCTTTGCCCACATCGCTGCTGACACGGCTGGTGATCACCGGCATCACGTCATTGGCAGCGTCGTCACGAATCGCCCGGGCCGCCCGCAGGCGGGCAAATGCCACCCGCAGGTCACGGTTGCCTTGCAGGGATTGAGTCACCAGCTGGTTAAGGGTCGGGTCCTCGAACTGCTGCCACCAGATGCCTTCGAACTTACCGTGGTCGTATTGCTTGGCGTCGGCGGCGGCCGTTACGTTGGCTGCCTCCAGTGGCTGGGTTTTATAGTCCGGGCCCACGGCACAGGCGCTCAGCGCCAGTACCAGCAAGCTCGGCAAAAATACTTTCACGCTCATTGCTGTGTCTCCAGCTTCAAGGCCTTGGCCGCTTTGCGCGCTTCACCGCGTTCAACAAACCGGCGGATCAGTACATAGAACACTGGCGTCAGCAGCAGACCGAAGAAGGTCACGCCGATCATCCCGGAGAACACCGCCACACCCATGGCATGGCGCATCTCGGCACCGGCACCGCTGGACATCACCAGAGGCACTACACCCATGATGAAGGCGAACGAGGTCATCAGGATCGGCCGCAGACGCAGACGGCAGGCTTCCAGTACCGCAGCGAGCGGATCGAGGCCTTCCTGCTGTTTATCCTTGGCGAACTCGACGATCAGAATCGCGTTCTTACAGGCCAGGCCCACCAGGACGATCAGGCCGATCTGGGTAAAGATGTTGTTGTCGCCGCCAGAGATAATCACCCCGGTGATGGCCGACAACAGGGTCATCGGTACGATCAGGATCACCGCCAGTGGCAGGCTCCAGCTTTCGTATTGGGCGGCCAGTACCAGGAACGCCAGCAGTACGCAGAGCGGGAACACGAACAGCGCAGTGTTGCCCGAGAGGATTTGCTGATAGGTCAGGTCGGTCCACTCGTAGGTCATGCCGTTGGGCAGTTCGTCTTTCAACAGTTTCTCGATCGCCGCCTGGGCCTGGCCGGAGCTGTAGCCCGGTGCGGCGTTGCCGTTGATCTCGGCGGTGATGAAGCCGTTGTAGTGCATCACGCGGTCCGGGCCCGAGGTGTCGCTGACCTTGATGAAGGTCGCCAGGGGAATCATCTCGCCTTTGTTGTTGCGCACTTTCAGCTGGCCGATCTGGTCTTCATCCTGGCGGAACTGTTGCTCAGCCTGCACGTTGACCTGATAGGTGCGCCCGAAGCGGTTGAAGTCGTTGGCATACAACGAGCCCAGGTAGATCTGCAGGGTGTCGAAGATGTCGCTGATCGCCACGCCATGGGTCTTGGCCTTTTCGCGGTCGATGGCAGCATCGACCTGGGGCACGTTGACCGTGTAGCTGGTGAACAGGCCGAACAACTCAGGCACGCCACGGCTCTTGGTAATGATGTTCTGCACTTCTTTGTACAGCTCGTCGTAACCCAGGTTGCCACGGTCTTCGACCTGCAGGCGGAACCCGCCGATCGTACCCAGGCCCTGTACCGGCGGCGGTGGGAAGATCGCCATGTAGGCTTCCTGGATGCTGCTGTACTTGCCGTTCAGTGCACCGGCAATCGCACCGGCAGACAGGCTCGGGTCTTTACGCTCATCGAACGGCTTCAAGGTCACGAACACGATGCCGTTGTTCGGGCTGTTGGTAAAACCGTTGATCGACAAGCCGGGGAAGGCAATCGCGCTTTCCACGCCGGGCTGTTTCATCGCAATGTCGGACATGCGTTTGATCACGTCTTCGGTGCGGTCCAGGCTCGCGGCGTCCGGCAATTGCGCGAAGGCCACCAGGTATTGCTTGTCTTGGGCCGGTACGAAACCGGTCGGCGTGTGGGCAAAGCCCATCCAGGTCAGGACCATCAGGCCGGCGTACAGGAACAGCGCGATACCACTGCCGCGGATCACCCGGCGTACCGTGCCGACGTAACCATGGCTGGCCTTGTCGAAGAAGCGGTTGAACGGTTTGAACAACCAGCCACCCAGCATCCTGTCGAGGAACCTGGAGAACCCGTCTTTCGGAGCGTTGTGGCCTTTGAGCAATACCGCTGCCAGTGCGGGCGACAGGGTCAGCGAGTTGAACGCCGAGATCACGGTCGAGATCGCAATGGTCAAGGCGAACTGCTTGTAGAACTGGCCGGTCAAGCCGCTGATAAATGCCGCTGGAATGAACACCGCACACAGTACCAGCGCGGTCGCGATGATCGGGCCGGTTACTTCGCTCATGGCCTTTTCAGTGGCCGGGAACGGTTCCAGGCCCAATTCGATGTTCCGTTCGACGTTCTCCACCACCACGATGGCGTCGTCCACCACGATACCGATCGCCAACACCAGCCCGAACAGCGACAGCGCGTTGAGCGAGAAGCCAAACAGGTGCATCACCGCAAAGGTACCGATCAACGATACCGGCACCGCCACCAATGGAATGATCGACGCACGCCAGGTCTGCAGGAACAGGATCACCACCAGCACCACCAGGATCAGTGCTTCAAACAGGGTGTGAACCACGGCCTCGATGGAGCCACGTACGAAGACGGTAGGGTCATAGGCGATGCGGTAATCCATGCCCTCCGGGAAGCTCTGTTTCAGCTCCGCCATCTTGGCGCGCACTTCATTGGAGATGTCGATTGCGTTGGAGCCCGGGCGCTGGAAGATCGGGATCGCCACGGCCGGCTGGTTGTCGATCAACGAGCGCAGGGCGTACTGGCTGGAACCCAGCTCAACCCGTGCAATGTCCTTCAAGCGCGTGATTTCGCCGTTGGCGCCGGCACGGATGACGATATTCTCGAACTCTTCCTCAGTGACCAGTCGGCCCTGGGTGTTGACCGACAGCTGGAAGCTGGTGTCATTCGGCGCAGGTTGCGCGCCCAAGGCACCGGCCGCCACCTGGCGGTTCTGTTCGCGAATGGCCGTGACCACGTCGGTGGCGGTCAGGTTGCGCGAGGCGGTCTTGTTCGGGTCCAGCCACACACGCAGGGAGTAATCGCCCATGCCGAACAGCTGCACATCACCCACGCCGCCCAGCCGTGCCAGCTCATCCTTGATATTGAGGATCGCGTAGTTGGACAGGTAGAGCATGTTGTAGCGCTGGTCGGGGGAGGTGATGTGCACCACCATGGTCAGGTCGGGAGAGGCCTTGTCCACGGTAATACCGATGCGCGTCACCTCCTCGGGCAGTTTGGGCTGAGTCCGGGTTACCCGGTTCTGCACCTGCACCTGCGCGTTGTCCAGGTCGGTGCCCAGGGCGAAGGTGATGGTCAGGGTCAGCTTGCCGTCGGCGGTTGACTGCGAGGACATGTACAGCATGTTCTCGACGCCGGTGATGGCTTGCTCCAGAGGCGCGGCCACGGTTTCACCGATGACCTTGGGGTTGGCGCCCGGGAAGTTGGCACGGACCACGACGGTCGGCGGCACCACTTCCGGGTATTCACTGATCGGCAGCTGGAACAGTGAAATCGCGCCGGCGATCAGGATCAACAGCGACAGCACCGCTGCGAAGATCGGCCGCGAAATGAAGAACTTGGAAAAATTCATCTTGAGTCGTATCCCTTAACCGCGTGGAGTCGCTGTACTTGCGAGCTTGGGCGCGGCTTTATCCGGCGCCACTTGCTCCAGGTTGCTGGCTTCAAGCGCTTGTCGTTGTTGTGCCAAGGCGGCGAGGGTTTCCTTGCTGGCCATCGGGATGGTTTCCGGTGCAACCGGCGACCCCGGGCGAACGCGCTGCAAACCCTTGACGATGATCGTGTCGTCCTTGGTCAGGCCGCTGCGCACGATGCGCAAACCTTCGATCTTCGGACCCAGCTCCACCGCGCGGTAGGCAGGCTTGTCGCCGTCCATCACCAGTACGAACTTCTTGCCCAGGTCGGTGCCCACGGCTTCGTCGCTGATCAGCACGGCGGAGTAGGTGCCACTGCCTACCAGCTTCAGGCGCGCATACAGGCCTGGGGTGTATTCGCCCTTGCTGTTATCAAACACGGCGCGACCACGAATGGTGCCGGTGGCCGGGTTGACCTGGTTGTCGACGAAGTTCATCTGGCCCAGGTGCGGGTTGCCGTCTTCATTGGACAGGCCCAGGTACACCGGGGTAGTCGCGCCACGGCGACCCTGGCGCGCGAGTTCGGTGTACTTGAGATACACACGTTCATCGGCGTCGAAGTAGGCGTAGACCTTGTCGGTGGACACCACGCTGGTCAGCGCGGTGACATCGGCGGTCACCAGGTTGCCGGCGGTGATCTCGGCACGGCTGACGCGGCCGCTGATGGGCGAGCTGACACGGGTGAAGCTCAGGTTCAGCTTGGCCAGGTCCAACTGCGCCTGGATGCCGGCGACAGTCGCATGGGCTTCCTGGGCGGCGGTGGTGCGCGAGTCGGCCAGCTCGGCGGAGATCGCATTGCTCTGGCGCAGGCGTTCGCCGCGCTGGGCTTCGTTATCGCTGCGGGTGGCGGCGGCCTTGGTTTGTGCGAGTTGTGCTTCGAGGCGGCGCACTTCGGCCTGGAATGGGCGTGGGTCGATCTGGAACAACAGGTCGCCTTTCTTGACCAAGGCACCTTCGGTGAAGGCGACCTGATCGATCTGGCCCGACACGCGCGGACGGATCTGCACGGTTTCCGGCGCTTCGAGCCGGCCGGTGAATTCGTCCCACTCATTGACCGGTTGTTCCAGCACCTTGGCCACGCTGACGTGGCTTGGTGGCATGGCGGCTGCCTGTTCGGGCGCTTTGCCGCAGGCGCTCATCACCATCACGGCCAAAATGGCCAAGGGATAGCGCAAATGTTTGAGTGACTGTTCCATGAGGTGCATCCGCCAATGTATTTAAGATGGGCGGATCATGCTCGGCAGGGTGCTATCTCACGAATCGAATGAAACAAAGGTAACTATCATTCGGAATGATATAAGCGTAAAGCGAGCCCTCTAGCATGGGGCTTTCGTTAGGGAGCTATCAATGCTGTTGATGACAAAGGACTGTTGCGCAAGATGCAAGGAACAGCGCGCCGCATAAATTGTCGGGCGTGTCTGCTATTCAAATGTACAGAGCGCCGGGTTGGTTGTCGTGCATTCGTTGCCTGACCATGCGCTGCCCAGAGGCCTGGCATTGAGCTGGTTTTTCAGGGTCATGCTTACCGGTTCATGGTTCTGATCCAGGTAGTGGCATGCCACAGACGACTGGCCCTGGCTGCTTTGGATCACCGCCTTTTCAAAGTGGACCTGGTGCAGGTCCTTCTGCTCTGTCATCGGGTTTTGCCCGGTCCATTGCCGACCGTCCGGGCCGGACGCGGTGTAGGCGACCACTTCCCCGGTCGGCGTCTTTTTGAACGCGTCTTTAAGGGCATGGGTGGGCGGGCAGGCACCAGTGCCAGCGTAGACGTTGCCCATCAACGCCATCAGGGTAATCACGAGAGCTGAGGTTTTCCTGAGCTGCCTGTTCATCACGCGTGCTCCTGGTCTGGAGTAACTGTGAGGTAAAGACTAGCCCAAACAGGCACCGCCGGAAGGTGCTAAATCCACACGTCGTTGATTGCCGTACGCTCGCCACCTTCACTGCCGGTGTTCAGCACGCCGCAGGGTTCGATCAACAGCAACTTCACCTCACCCAATGCGTGTGGCTTGTGCTCGACGCCCTTGGGCACCACGTACATTTCCCCTTGGCTGATGATCACCGCGCCGTCGCGGAAGTCGATGCGCAGGGTGCCTTCGAGGACGATAAAGGTTTCATCGGTATCGGCATGGTCGTGCCAGATGAAGTCACCTTCGATCTTCACCACCTTGAACTGGTAGTCGTTCATCTGCGCGACGACCTTGGGCGCCCATTGCTCGCTGAACAGGGCGTATTTCTGGGCGAAGTTGATCGAGGCGTAATTCGTCGAAGCGTGGGAGGCGGGCATTGTAGGTTCCAGGGTTTCAGGACATTGGAGCCTTAAGTTAGGCCTAACGGCTGGCCGGATATTGAATGATCGTGCAGCGACAGCTCATCCACTATCCGCTCGATCAACACCCTGACACGGCGCGGTTGAACCCGTGTCGGCGGATAGATGATGTTCAGCGCGGTACTACCCAAATCATAGTCAGCCAGCAGCTCGACCAATCGCCCGGCCTCAAGGTCGGCGCGCACGTCCCACACCGATTTCAGGCAAATGCCATGGCCCGCCAGGCACCACTGGCGTACCAGCGCACCGTCGTTCGCCACCCGCCGGCCCTGGACCAGCACCCGATGGGCGTGCCCGTGCCGCTTGAAGGTCCATTCCCGCGAAATATTGATGCCGAAGCGCATCACCAGGCACTCGTGGCGCGCCAGCTCCTCGGGGTGTCGGGGCGTACCATTGAGCGCCAGGTAGTGGGGTGACGCACACAGCACGCGACGGTTTTCGCCAATCGGCCTGGCATGCAGGGTGCTGTCCGCCAGCTCGCCGTAGCGCACCGCGAAATCGATGCCCTGGCTCACCGGATCGGCGTATCCGTCGCTCAGGTTCAGGTCAATGCTGATCTCGGGATGCTCCAGCATGAATGCGGCGAGGATCGGTTCGATGTATTGGCGCCCGAGGTCTTCCGGGGCGCTGAGGCGAATCGGCCCGGACAGGGTGTGGGTGCCATGGCGAATGCTGCTGTGCAGCTCGTTGGCCTCTGCCAGCAAGCGGCGGGCGCCTTCCACCAGCAAGCGGCCTTCGTCCGTCAGGTTGATCGCCCGGGTGGTGCGGTTGAGCAGGCTGGCGCCATAGAAACCCTCCAACTGCGCGAGCCTTTCCGAGACAGAGGCGGGTGACAGTCCCAGCTCTCTACCCGCTGCCGACAGCCCGCCTTTTTCCACAATCAGCAAAAACAACTCAAGGTTCTTCAGCAGCATTGTTCGGTATTTCCGAAAGTAGTTTTTGATTTCGACTCAATTATCAAGTTAAGCCAAAAGAACTAGTTTTGCATCCATCGTTAACCATCGGAGTGACTGACATGTCATCCAATTCTTCGAAAATGCCCATCCAGGTCTGGGTGCTGACCCTGGCGGCTTTCGCCATCGGCACCGCCGAGTTCGTGATTGCCGGATTACTGACCCAGGTCTCCCACAGCTTGAACATCAGCGAAGGGCAGGCTGGCAGCCTGATTACCGCCTACGCGCTGGCCATCGTGATCGGAGGCCCGGTGCTGACCATCTGGCTCTCGCGCTACGAAAAACGCACGGTGCTGTGGTTGTTGATGGCGGTGTTCGTCGGCGCCAACGTAATGACTGCCCTCAGCAGCGACTACAGCGTGTTGCTGGTCAGCCGGGCGATTGCCGGGCTGACCCAGGGGCCGTTCTACGGGATCGGCGCGGTGGTCGCGACGCGCCTGGTGGCCAGCGGCATGGAAGGCCGCGCCGTCGGCCAGATGTTTGCCGGGCTGACGTTGGCCAACGTGCTGGGCGTACCCGCCGGCTCGTGGATTGGCAATCAATATGGCTGGAGCACCGCATTCCTGGTAGTCGCCGCGTTGGGCGTGCTCGCGTTGCTGGCAATCATTGTGTCGATCAAGCGCCAGGGCACCGAGCAGTCAGTGTCGTTGATCAACCAGTTGGCGGTGTTTCGTAACCGCAACCTGCTGGCCAGTCTGATGTTCACGGTGCTCGGCTGGGCCGGGTTCATGGCCTTTTATGGCTATATCGCGCCGATTGCCGAACAGGTGGCAGGGTTTGATTCGACGATGCTGACCGCTGTGCTGGTCGTGGTCGGCATTGGCCTGGTAGTCGGCAACAGTCTCGGGGCGCGTACCGCAGACGCCAACTTGCGCTTTTCGCTGATGTTCTGGCCGGCGGCGATGATCGTGACACTGATCGCCGCAGGCCTTGTGGCGCCCTACAAGTGGCCGTTCCTGGTGACCGTGTTCCTCTTCGGTATCGCCTCGTTCGCCAACGTGCCATCCATGCAAATGCGCGTGATGAAGCACGGCGGCAAGGCCCCGGAGCTGGCTGCCACGGCGAATATCTCGGCCTTCAACCTGGCCAACGCCCTGGGCGGCGTCATCGGCGGCATCGTTGTGGACAGCCACTGGGGCGCGGCGGCGATTCCGTTTGCGGCTGCGGCGATTCCATTGCTCGGTGTGCTGTTCATTGTTTCCCAGGAAGCCGCGGGTAAAGCCACCCGGCCTGCCGCGATTGCCTGATCCCCTGAATTCAGTATGAGGTGAACCAACATGGACAAAACCGATAACCCGCATCGTCGTACTTTCCTCGCCCAGGCCGGCACAGGTGCTGCTGTTCTGGCCGCAGGATCGCTGCTCGGCCCGGCCGCTGCCAAAGCCGCGGTGACAGTGCCGGGCAACGCTGCCCCCGCGGCGACTGCCGGCAAGGCAATCGGGCGTTTCTGGCCAGGGGACACCCGGCTGGTGGTGTCCATTTCCATGCAATTCGAGGCAGGCGGCCAACCGCTCAAGGGCACTGACAGTCCGTTTCCCCACGTGGATTTTCCCGACAGTGTTCCGGAGGATGTGGCCACCAATACCTGGTTTGCCTATGGCTACCGTGAAGGTATTCCGCGGATGCTTGATCTCTGGGACCGGCATGGGGTGAAAGTCACCTGCCACATGATCGGCGACGCCGTAAAGCGCAACCCAGCGCTGGCCCGGGAGATCGTCGCCCGTGGGCACGAAGCCTCGGGGCATGGCCCGCACTGGAGCTCGCAATTTGCTATGAGCCGCGATGAAGAGCGCACTTTCCTGCGCCAGGCCGCGAGCATGTTGCAGGACGTCACCGGTCAGCCGGTCACCGGCTACAACTGCAACTGGCTGCGGCGCGGGCCCAATACCTTGTCGTTGTTGCAGGAGCTGGGCTACGTCTATCACATTGATGATGTGAGTCGCGATGAGCCGTTTATCGAGCAGGTCAATGGCAAGGACTTTGTCGTGGTCCCGTATACCCTGCGCAACAACGACATCGTCTTGATTGAGGGGCGCAATTACTCGCCCTCGAAATTCCTTCAACAGGTCAAGCTGGAGTTCGACCAGCTCTACCTGGAAGCCGGAAGCCGACGCCGCATGATGGCGATCAGTGCCCACGATCGCATCAGCGGTACGCCGCAAATGGTCAGGGTCTGGGACGAGTTTCTGCGGTACGCCAACAGCCATCCCGGCGTGGCGTTCATGCGCAAGGACGCCATCGCTCAATACACCTTGAAAAGCCCCCTCAGCCTCAGGGAAAGCGAAACCATCTGAGTTCGTTCTCTTCGCCTTTAAAGGATGTGCCCGTATGCAACGTTCCATTCCCCTTATCGCCGCCGGATTCCTGGCCCTGACCCTCTCCGGCGTGGCGTTTGCCACCACCGAACTGGTGACGCCGGGTGTCCTGGTGGTGGACAAGAGCCTGACCGCCGCGCAACTGAAGATCATGGAAACTGTCGCCCGGCGTTACGACACTTTCTGGAATACCGGTGACGAGAGCCTGGCCCGTGAAGCGCTGGCGCTCAACTTCATCGATAAAACACCGCCCGCCGGGCGCAAACAAGGGCCGGAGGGACCGCTGCTGGCCTCCCGTGCGTTTCGCGGCGCGGTGCCGGACCTGAGCTGTGAAGTAGAGCAAATGATCATTGCCGGCGACCGCGTGGTGGCACATTTGCATTTTCGCGGGCACTTCACCGGTTCCTTTGGTCAGATCAAGGGCACTGGGCAGGTCGTAGACTTTATTGCCACCGACATTTACCAGATCGGCAAGGGCAAGATCGTCGCCAACTGGCACATCGAAGACAACCTGACGCTGATGAAGCAGTTGGGTGCGCTCTGACGGGAGGGCTCTGCACATGACCGTTCACTACCTTGATCACTTCACGCTCCGCACGGAGCATGTCGACGCGACGGTGAGTTTCTATCGTGACGCCCTCGGCCTGGAGGAGGGCTGGCGCCCGGCGTTTCCTTTTCCGGGCAGTTGGCTTTATTCAGCAGGTCGCCCGCTGCTGCATATCGCCAGCCTGCAGGGCAGCGCCGCGCAGCTTGAAACGTATCTTGGGGTGCGTGCTGCCGGCGACGGCTCAAGTGCGCTCGATCACATTGCATTGCGCTGCAATGACCTTGAAACTCACCGGCAACGCCTGCACACGCTAGGGCTGCCTTTTACCGAGCGGGTGGTGCCGGAGCTGTTCGAGCACCAATTGTTTGTCGAAGACCCCAACGGGATCAGGGTCGAGCTGATCTTTGCTTACCCGGCGGCCTGAGGTGGCTGGCCGGATTTCCCGGCCAACTGTTGGCTGGGCAACAGCAGTCGGACAGTTGTGGTTTGGGCGGGACAGCGCAACGTCATCCAATGTTTTCATCTGCTTGATTTTATTCGAAATAATTTATGGCATGGGCTCTGCAATGCACACAGGTGAACCCTTTCACCCGTTGCTCAGCGGAGCCCTGTATGCCTTGCACCTTTTTCTCGCGTTCACGTTACATCTTGCTCGGCGCAGCGTTGTTGCTGGGCCACGCCGCCGTGTCCCAGGCCGCCGAGGGCGATGACGCGGTGCCGTCCCTGGCCGGCAAGCGCATTGCCGTGAGCATGACCGGCACCAGTCACTACTTCGATATCAAGGCCTTCCAGGCCCAGGTCGATGAGATCAAGCGCCTCGGCGGCACGCCGATCACACTGGATGCAGGGCGCAATGACAAGAACCTGGTGACCCAACTGCAAACCGTGGTCACCCAGAAACCCGATGCGGTGATCCAGACCCTCGGCACCCTGAGCGTGATCGACCCGTGGCTCAAGCGCATCAGCAAGGCCGGCATCCCGCTGTTCACCATCGACGCGCCGTCGCAGTACAGCCTCAACAACACCACCTCGGATAATGTCGCCACCGGCAAGGCCCTGGCCGATCAGTTGATCAAGGATGCCGGCGGCAAGGGCAAGATCTTGGTGTTCAACGGCTTCTACGGCGTGCCGGTGTGCGCGATTCGCTACGACCAGTTGAAGCTGGCGCTCAAGGATCACCCGCAACTGGAAATCATCGAGCCGGAGCTGCGGGATGTGATCCCCAACACCGTGCAGGATGCCTATTCCCAGGTGTCCGCGTTGCTCAACAAGTACCCGGCCGGCAGTGTCTCGGCGATCTGGGCGGCATGGGACATTCCGCAACTGGGGGCAAGCAAGGCGTTGATCGACGCCAGGCGCACCGAGATCAAGACCTACGGCGTGGACGGTACGCCGGAAGTACTGGAGCTGCTCGGCCAGGCCAATTCGCCGGTGGGCGCGGTAGTCGCCCAGCAACCGGCGCTGATCGGCAAGACTGCTGTGCAGAACGTGGCCCGCTACCTGGCCGGGCAGCGTGACCTGCCCAAGGAAACCCATGTGCCGACGCTGCTGACCACCGCCGCCAACCTGGCGCAGGTCCAGCAACTGCGGGGTGATTGATGGCCGCGTTGCACTTGCAGCACCTGCGCAAACGCTTCGGCGCCACCCTGGCGCTGGAGGATGCGAGCCTGAAGGTCGAGCGCGGCACCATTCACGGCCTGGTTGGCGAGAACGGTGCCGGCAAGTCGACCTTGATCAAGGTCCTGGCGGGGATCCACAAAGCGGACTCGGGGCAGGTGAGCATTGACGGCCAGCCGTATGCCGCACTGTCGCCGCGCCAGGTGGACGCGCTGGGCGTGCAGTTCATCCATCAGGAGCGGCTGTTGCCGGCGAGTTTTACCGTGGATGAAGCGCTGTTCTTCGGGCATGAATTACGCCGGGGTCCGTTTGTGGATCGGCGCCGGCAGCAGCGCGAGGCCGAGCGCTTGCTGGCGGAATATTTTGAGCTGCAACTGCCCGCCGACGCGTTGGTAGGCGAGCTGAACAGCGCCGAGCGCCAAGTGCTGCAAATCACCCGGGCATTGATTCGCCAGCCGAAGATCCTGGTGTTCGACGAGCCCAGCGTGGCGCTGGTCAAGCGCGAAGTCGACCAGCTGCTGCGGATCGTCAAGCGCCTGCGGGACCAGGGTTTGTCGATTCTCTACATCTCCCATTACCTGCAGGAAATCGACAGCCTGTGCGATGAAGTGACGGTGTTGCGCAATGGTCGAGATGTGGCCGTGGTAGAGCCACGGCACACCACCAGCGCGCAGATTGCGCGGTTGATGGTCAACCGCGAGGTCCAGGAGATGTACCCCAAGGCGCAGGTGGAGCGCGGCGAACCATTGCTGCAGGTGCGCGGGCTGAGCCTGGCCCGGCGCTACCGGCAGATCGACCTGGAATTGCGTCGGGGCGAGATCGTCGGCCTCACCGGGCTGGTCGGGTCGGGCGCCAAGGACCTGCTCAAGACCCTGTTCGGTGTGGTGCGCGCCGACAGCGGCAGCATTCATCTGGAGGGGCGTTTGTTGCGCCTGCGTTCACCCGGAGAAGCCATTGCCCAAGGGATTGCACTGGTGCCGGAAGAACGCCGCAGCCAGGGGATTTCACCGCTGCTGTCGGTGCTGGAAAACCTCACGCTCGCCGGGCTTGGGCGTTTCAGTCGCTGGGGGGTACTGAGCCAGCGTAAGGAGCAGGCCGAAAGCCTGCGGCTGATCGACGAGTTGGCGATCAAGACGCCGGGCCCGCAGGCTGCCGTCAGCCAGCTCAGCGGCGGCAACCAGCAGAAAGTCGCCCTGGGCAAATGGCTGAGCCGGCGCTCGGCGGTGTACCTGTTGGACGAACCGTGCGTAGGTGTGGACGTCGGCGCCAAGGTCGAGATTTATCGCGTGATCGGGCGGCTGGTGGAAGAGGGCGCAGCGGTGCTGGTGCTGTCTTCGGATTTGCCCGAACTGCTGGGGATCTGCGACCGCATCCTGGTGCTGCATCGCGGTGAAATAGCCGGGGAGTTCCATGCCGGTGAGGCGGACAGTGATCAACTGTTGGCGTGTGCCACGGGTGCGGTGCAGTCCACAGTGGCTGTGCAGGTGAAACAGGAGGTGGCGCATGTCCCTGCTTGAAGCTGCTACTCCTGGCTTGTCCCAACGGTTATGGGTACTGCTGTTGCGGCGCGGCTCGGTGGGCGTATTCCTCGCGATTTTGCTGGGCTTTGCCGTCGCCGCGCCGAACTTCTTTTCAGTCGGCAATATCGCGAATGTGTTCAGCCAGTCGGCGATCCTCGGCGTACTTGCCTTCGGCCTGACCTGCGTGATTATCGGCGGCGGCTCCAACGTGGTGGCGGGCGGGCTTGATCTGTCGCTGGCGGCCAATTTGGGCTTGTGCGCGGCCGTGTTCAGTCGACTCAACAACGCAGGCCTCGACCTGTGGGCAAGCCTGCTGCTGACCTTGGGTTGCGGCCTGGCGGTGGGCCTGCTCAATGGCCTGGCCGTGGTGGTGCTGCGCTTGCCACCGTTGCTCGCAACGCTGGCAAGCATGAATGTACTGGCCGGGCTGGAGCTGGTCCTCACCGAAAACACCGTGGTCTCGACTGACTCACCGTTGCTCGACCTGCTCAGCGGCGGCGCATGGCTGGGCGTGCCGGCACTCGCCTGGGTGTTGCTGGTGACGGCCTTTGTGTTGACGCTGCTGATCCAGCACACCGCCTATGGGCTGCGCCTGCATGCCGTCGGCGAGTACCCGCACGCCGCCGAGGCCGCCGGGATTCGAGTGCCGGCCTACGTACTCTCCAGTTATTTGCTCTCTGGGCTGTGTGCCGCGGTGGCGGCTTTGTGTTCAGCGGCATTTTTCAGCGGCAGCACCACCGGCTCCGGCGACATGCTGTTGTCGGTGGTCGCCATAGCCTTTCTTGGCGTGGTGTTTTCCCGGCGACTGGTGGCAAGCATCCCCGGCACCTTGCTCGCGACGCTGTTGATCGGCTTTTTGATCAACGGGTTTCAGTTGCTCAACGTATCGAGCTTCTGGGTCAACGGTGTCCAGGGCGTGCTGATTCTGCTGGTGGTCGCCGCTTCCAGCGCATTGAACCGGGGAGAACATTCATGAGTCAGGTATCCATCCTGCAAGCCCATGGCGGCTGGCGTTCGCTGTTGCCCCTGACGTTGCCGCTGGTGTTCGTGGCCATCGTGGTGGCGTTTGCCTGGCAGGCCCCGGGGTTTCTCAGTGGCGGCAACCTGAAAAGCCTGGTGCTGAATAACTTCGTGCTGCTGGCGATTGTTGCGATCGGCATGACCTATGCGGTGGCGGCCGGTGGCATCGATCTGTCGGTAGGCACCGCGCTGGATTTCGCCAGCTTCAGCTTCGTGGTGTTGCTTAACGCCGGGCACGGGCTGGGTGTGGCGATTGCCGGTGCGTTGGCCGCCGGGCTGCTGGTAGGGCTGTTCAATGCCGGCTTGATCGCGGGGCTGCGGATCAGCCCGTTCCTGGCCACCCTCGGCACCTTGTTTATCGGCACCAGTGCCCAGCAACTGCTCTCGGACGGCGGCCAGCCAATTTATATCGCCCAGGGTTTCAAGCCGGAACTGGCGAGCTTCAGCCCGTTGGGCGTGCCCTTGCCGCTTTTGGTCGTGCTGGTATTGGCCGTGGTCTACGGCCTGTTGCTGGCCCGTGGACGCCTGGGGCGCGAACTGCTGGCCCAGGGTACCCAGCCGCTGCTGGCGTATTACTCGGGGTTGTCGGTGCGGCGCATCGTCACCACCACGGTGCTGGCGGCGGCGCTGGCGTGCGCGGTGGCGGGGATCCTGCTTAGTTCGACGGTGAGCGCCTACGTGCCGCTGTCGGGCAATGCGTTCCTGCTGAATGCGATTGGTGCGGTGTTTATCGGCACCACATTGAACCACCAGGGCCGCGCGAATATTCCGGGCACGTTGCTGGGGGTGCTGTTCATCAACGTCATCGCCAATGGCTTGCTGTTGATCGGCTGGAACTTCTACTGGCAGCAGGTGGCAACCGGCGTGCTGATATTTATCGTGCTGGCCTTCAGTTTCATCAGCCGCAGGATTGCGCAGAACACCTGAGGCGCGGCGCCCCAGGTGTCGGTCTGCCCGTTACTTTTCCCAGTCAGCCTTGGCAATCAACAGGCCATGGTTGCCGTTATAGGCGGCGCGCTCGGGTTGTTTCCAGCCCTCCAGCAGCGCGTCGTCGAGGCGGTAGATTTCCACCCCCAGCGGACGGCAGACCTTCAACGGGTCTTCCGCATCCGGGCCCCACATCGGCAGCGACAGGTCGCCACCGGGGCAGGTGGAGAGGGCACACAGCAGGTCGATTTCGGCGAAGAACTCCAGATAGTCGCCCTGCTTGGCCGGGCAGGCTTTCATGAAGTACATGTCGTCGTGATTGAGGCCGGTGCACTGGAAAATGTTCAGCACGTCGTGCACGTCGAACTCGGTCAGGCCATGGGGCAGCACGGCGCGGGTCAGGTTGGAGTGGCAGTGGTGGTGGAAGTCTTCGCCCGTGAGCATCTTGTTCACGTAAGGGTCGCAGCGCGTGCCCAGCAAGTCATGCAGGCGCCCGCCGTGTTCGTCGATGCCATAGCCGGCCAGGCTGTCATCGGTGATGGTGACCATCGGCCGCAAAAACGGCAGGTTCGACCACAGGCGGTCGTAGGTGGTGACGTGCGCGCCTTGCAGCTGGCGGGTGCGTGCCGCCCACATGCGTTCGCGGGGGTCGTTGGCGCTCCACACGTTGAAGTCGCCGACCTGCGGGCCAACCGGCGTGGTCACGCGGAACACATGGCCTGCCGGTACTTTCCAGGCGCGGCCGGTGCGGATCGGCACTTCGAATTGCTCGATCAGGGTGCGCCCGTCCCGGGACTCGCGCACGCGGTCATAGAAGGCTTTGTCGACCTGCAAGGCAGCGCCTTTGCTGACTTGGTAGGCCGCTGGGTAGTCCTTGTACATGGTGGGTCCTCGCTTCAGGGTTTTGGAATGCTGCTCAGGATGTCCAGCAGCAGCGATTCGGAGTCATTGAGGTAGCTGGCCAGGGCTTCGCCGGCGGCTTGCTTGTGGCCGTCAACCAGCAAGTCGTGAATCTGCCGGTCGCGCTCCAGCCAGGGCTTCTGGAAGGTTTCCTCGCTGGGCGCGTTGGAAAACACCAGGCGCATCTGGGCTGCAATATGGGTAAAAAACTCGTCCAGCAACGGGCTGCGCATCAGCCCGACAATATGTTGGTGAAAGCGCAGGCTGTGGGTGCCGAAGGCTTGCCAGTTCTCGCGGTCCTGGGCCAGCTGCGCGGCCTCGATGGACTCCAGCATCAGGTCGGACTGGTATTCGCGCAGCGGCTTGCTGGCGGCGATGGCCTGCAGCTCCAGGGTGCGTCGCACCTTGAAGATGTCACGCACTTCCTCCACCCCCAGGCGGCGCACGATCACGCCTTTGTTGCGCACGTAGCTGGTCAGGCCTTCGCGGCCCAGGTGGTGCAAGGCTTCACGCACCGTGTTGCGCGAGGCGTTGTAGGCGTTCACCAGTTCGCTTTCCACCAGCGGCATGCCGGGCAGCAGGCGGCCGCCGATGATGTCTTCGCGCAGTTCGATGGCAACCTGGTCGGCCAGCGACAGGCTGGGTTCCTTGGCTTGGCTCACGTTGGGGCTCCTTGGGCTCACGCCAGTTGGACGTCTTTGAGGAACTTGGTCATGCGTTCGCTGCGTTGCTCGAGCATGTCACGCGGTGCGGCGTCCTGGATAATCTCGCCGCCTTCCATGAACACCACACGATCGGAAAGCTTGAACGCGAAGTTCATTTCATGGGTGACGATGACCATGGTCATGCCCTCGCGAGCCAATTCCTCGATTACCGCCAGTACGTCGCCCACCAGTTCCGGGTCGAGGGCCGAGGTGGGTTCATCGAACAGCATCACCGAGGGCCGCATCGCCAGGGCGCGGGCAATCGCCACCCGTTGCTGTTGCCCGCCGGATAGCTGGTGCGGGTATTTGCCGGCGTGCTCCAGCATGCCGACCTTGCGCAACAGGGCCAGGCTCAACAGGCGCAGTTCTTCGCCGCTACCATGGGCATGGTAGACCGGCGCGAGCATCACGTTCTCAAGGGCGGTTTTATGCGGGAACAGGTTGAACCCCTGGAACACCATGCCGACATGCACGATGCCGCGCATATGCACCTTGTGCCCCAGCGCGCCTTGCGGCTCCTGGCTGCCACGCAGGAACGGCTGGCCTTGCAGGGTGATTTCGCCACGGTCGAGGCTTTCGAGGCCGTTCATGGTACGAATCAGTGTGGTTTTGCCAGAGCCTGACGGGCCGATGATCGACACCACCTCGCCCCAGCGCACATTCAGTTCGACGCCCTTGAGCACTTCCAGCTCGCCATAGGCCTTGCGCACCCCGCGGGCCTGCAAGGCAAACTCGCCGGGCTCGGCCTGGCCGGGGGCACGACGCGTGGCCACCTGGTCGAGCACGGCGGGGGCGATGGCCTTGGGTTTGCGCCGGGTCACGTCCAGGTGGTTCTCCAGCACCCGCAACAGCCAACTGAACACCGTCACGATGAACACGTAATAAAACGCCACGGCCAGCATGGTCTCCATCACCAGGAAGTTCTGGGTGTAGAGCTGTTGGCCCACCAGCAGGATTTCCGAAAGCGAAATCACCGACACCAGCGAGGTGAGCTTGACGATGGTGATGTATTCGTTGGCCAGTGTCGGCAACGCAACCCGCAGCGCCTGCGGCACCACAATCAACCGCTGCACGCCGCGATAACCCACGCCCAGCGCCTTGCCGGCTTCGCGCTGCCCCTTGACCACCGCCAGCAGGCCGCCCCGATGGATCTCGGCGATGTAGGCCGCCTCACTCAGCACCAGGGCGATCAGGCCCGCGGAGTAGGGGTTGGACAACACCACGCTGGTGGACGGAAACACCTGCGGCAGGTTGTAGACGAAGATCAACAGCACCAGCAACGGCAGGCTGCGGAAGAACCAGATGTAGACGCCAGCGGAGTCCCGCAGCCAGCGGCGCTCCGACTGCCGCGCCAGGGCCAGGAAAAACCCCAGCACAATGCCCAGCAGCCAGGTTTCCAGGCTCAGTTCGACCACGGTGCCGACGGCTCGCCAGAAGTCGCCGTTCCATAACAAGCCCAGGGTGTAGTGCCAATCGAATTGCATAAAGGTGCTCCGCGTTTCAGTTACCCAGTGCCGCACTGATCTCGGCGGCGTTCGGCTCGGCCAGGTTGTAGCGCGCCAGCAGCTTGCCGTAGCTGCCGTCCTGCTTGATCTGGCTCAGGGCACCGGTCAGCGCCTGGAGCAGTGCCGGGTTTTCCTTGCGCACGGCCAGGCCGACCACCACCGGGTAGATCAACTCGCTGGAGCTGATCACGGTTTTGCCTTGCAGTTTTTCCACGGTGATCTTGGCGACCGCCGCGTCTTCCATCTGCACGTCCACCGCCTGGGCGAGCAGGGCCTGGGCGGCCTCCGGGGACGTCGGGAACTCACGCGACTCGATCGCCGGCTTGCCCGCAGGGAGGCAGTAGTCCGCCGAAACCTTGTTCAGCTTTGGCACCCACGACGCGCCCTTGATCGACCCGACGCGCTTGCCGCACAGGTCTTCCGGGCGCTGGGGCTTGAAGTCGCCGGTGCTGAGCACCATCAGCGAAGAACCGGTCTTCAGGTAGCTGAGGAAATCCACCTGTTTGGCGCGCTCGGGGGTGACGTACAGCGCCGAGGCCACCACGTCGAAACGCCGGGCGTTGACGCCGAGGATCAGGTTGGCGAAACGGGTGTCGAGAAAACGTGGTTTGAGCCCCAGTTGCTTGCCCATCAGTTGCATGAACTCCGGGTCGAAACCGGCCGGGGTCTTTTGCTCAAGGTAGGTGTAAGGCGGGTAGGTGAGGTCGGAGCCGATGGACAGCTCGCCCGGTTTCAGGGTGCCCTTGATTTCGGCAGCCGACAGCAGCGGCGTCACGCACGCCAGGGTGATCGCTAGCGCCAATGTGCGCAGGGTGTTCTTGCCCGTCAGACCTTTTTGCATATTCGTCGCCTCGGTTGCTGGATGCAGGGAGATTTGGATTGTTCAACAATCCTGTATTAGCTAGTAAGCGGTTATCGTGCCAACTAATGACTTTTTCAGGTTTTTGATGGGTTTTGACGCGTGAGACAGCCGTTTTTTGCAAGCGCGCACCCCAATTCGGGGCAATTCGTTACCGGGCGCCACGTTGTGAGGCAGGCATTTCGCGGACCATAAAGGACGCACTTATTGATAAAGTGCCGATTCGAAACCATGAGTGAACAGCAATGACGTCGACCTCCCAACGCCGCTCAACCCTGATTGCCTTGTTGGTCGCCGTCACCTTCTTCATGGAGAACCTCGATGCCACCGTGATCGCGACCGCGTTGCCGGACATCGCCAAAACCTTCGGCGTGGGCGCGGTGGACGTGAACATCGGTATGAGCGCCTACATGCTCGCCGTCGCGGTGTTCATTCCCATCAGCGGCTGGCTGGCCGACCGCTTTGGCTCGCGGCGGGTATTCGGTTGGGCAATCGTGCTGTTCAGCCTGTCGTCACTGCTGTGCGGGTGGAGCGACAGCCTGCAGACCTTCGTCGCCGCGCGCGTGTTGCAGGGCATCAGCGGCGCGATGATGGTGCCGGTGGGGCGCCTGGCGGTGCTGCGGGCTACCGAGAAAAAAGACCTGGTGCGGGCGATTTCATTCATCACCTGGCCCGGCCTGGTGGCGCCGATATTCGGGCCGCCGGTGGGCGGGTTTATCGTTACCCACGCGTCCTGGCCGTGGATTTTCTACCTCAACCTGCCGCTGGGCCTGCTGGCGCTGATTGCCACGCTGGTACTGATCCCCAAACACGACGAGGTGACGTCCCGCTCATTCGATTTCAGCGGCTTCCTGCTGGTGGGTGTCGCCAGCGCGGCGCTGTTGTACGGCGTGGAACTGCTCGGGCAAAGCCGTGGCAGCTTGTTGCAGGGCCTGTTACTCAGCGCTGCAGGCGTAATGCTCGGCGCCTTTGCCTGGCGCCATATGCGCCGGCATGCCCAACCATTGCTGGCGCTGGGTGTGGTGAGTGTGCGCACGTTCAGTGTGTGCCTGTGCGGCGGGTCGATTTTCCGGGTGGCCATCAGCACCTTGCCGTTCCTGCTGCCGCTGATGTTTCAACTGGCGTTCGGCCTTTCTGCATTCGATGCGGGGTTGCTGGTGCTCGCGGTATTTGCCGGCAACCTGGCGATGAAGCCGTTCACCACGGCGGTGATGCAGCGCTGGGGCTTTCGCTCGGTGCTGATGATCAACGGCATCCTTGGCGTGCTCGCGATTGCGGCCTGTGCGCTGCTGGACGAGCGCATGAGCTGGGCGCTGATCCTGTTCATTCTGTTCGTGGGTGGCCTGTCACGCTCCATGCAGTTCACCTTGTTCAACACCCTGGGGTTCGCTGATATACCCAAGGCGCAGATGAGCGACGCCTCAACCTTGTTCAGCATGTTCTTCCAGCTGAGCATGGCCATGGGCGTGGCGATTGGCGCGCTGTTGTTACGTTTTGCCATGAATTTTCACGGCAATACCGGGCAGGCCGCCACCGCCGATTTCCAGCTGACGTTTCTTCTAGTGGCGGTGATCGCCGGCGTGGCGCTGCTGGATAACCTGCGGCTGCCGCCCCGGGCCGGTGAGTCGGTTTTGCAGCGAAAGTGAACCCACGATACCTTCGGGGTATGACGCAACACCTATTGAATATTGGACGGCTTGCGTCCCCCGCATCACTCTGCGGTGAAGTACATACGCAGGGCCCATAACAATAAAAGGCGCAACCATGACCGTGCTATTGAGTGAGCGCAGCCAGATTTTCGACCGTGCAGATGCCTATGCCGTGTCCGACTACGTCAACCAGCATGTCGGCAGCCACTGCATCCGCCTGCCGCCCAAGGGCCGCCCGCAGGCGAGCATCAGCCACCGGACCTTTTCCAGCCTGGACCTGTGCCGCATCAGCTACGGCGCGCCGGTGCGGGTGACCTCGGTGGCGCTGGAAACCATCTACCACCTGCAGATCCTGCTGCACGGCCACTGCCGCTCGAGCTCCCGTGGCGAAGAACAGGTGTTGGGCCCCGGCGAAGTGCTGCTGATCAACCCGGATGACCCGGTAGACCTGACCTATTCCGCCGACTGCGAAAAATTCATCGTCAAGGTGCCCGTGCGCCTGCTGGAAAACGCCTGCCTTGAGCAGCACTGGACGTTGCCGCAGCCGGGCATCCGTTTTGCGGCGCCGCGCCACGCACTTGCCGAAATGGGTGGGTTCCTGCAATTGCTGGGGCTGATCTGCCATGAGGCCGAAAACGCCGCCGAACCCGAAGTGCAGGGCCTGTACGAGCGCATTGTGGCGAACAAGCTGTTGGCGCTGCTGGCCAGCAACGTCCTGCGGGTGATTCCGCGACCGGATCAGGGTGGGGGCTTTGAAGCCGTGCGTCAGTTCATCGAGGAGCACCTGGCCGACGACATCAGCATCGAACAACTGATGGCCATCGCCAGGGTCAGCGAGCGTTCGTTGTATACCTTGTTTGAACGCCAGGTCGGCCTGTCACCCCGTGACTACATGCGCCAGCGCAAGCTGGAGCGGGTGCACGCCATGCTGCAACTGGCCACGGCGCGCAGCGTGACGGAGGTGGCGCTGGATCATGGGTTTGTGCATTTGGGGCGGTTCTCCGAGGCCTATCGCAAACGCTTTGGCGAGCTGCCTTCGCAAACCTGGAAGCGCCGGCTCGCGCCAGGCGGATAACGAATTGCAGTCAGCGGATATTGAGGGGTAGGGCAAGCACATAAGGTGGGGGGGCCTGATACAAGAACAACCGAGGGCCTACCCCATGATCAGCACATTCGACCGACTCGCCCGACAATTGCGCGACTCCGTCCAGGAAGATCCCGCCACTGGGGTGTTCCGCTGCCGCCGCGACATCTTCACCGACCCCGACCTGTTTGCCCTGGAAATGAAGCACATTTTCGAAGGCGGTTGGGTCTACCTGGCGCACGAAAGCCAGGTGCCGGAGATCAACGACTACTTCACCACCTGGATCGGCCGCCAGCCCGTGGTCATCACCCGAGACAAACACGGCACGCTGCACGGCCTGGTCAACGCCTGCGCCCACCGTGGCGCGATGCTCTGCCGCCGTAAACAAGGCAACAAAGGCTCGTTTACCTGCCCTTTCCACGGCTGGACCTTCAGCAACGCCGGCAAGCTGCTCAAAGTGAAGGACGCCAAGACCGGCGCCTACCCCGACAGCTTCGACTGTGACGGCTCCCACGACTTGAAACGCCTTGGCCGCTTCGAAAACTATCGCGGCTTCCTGTTCGGCAGCCTCAGCGAGACGGTGCCGGAGCTGAGCGACTACCTGGGTGAGACCCGGGTGATCATCGACCAGATGGTCGATCAGGCCCCGCTGGGGCTGGAGGTGCTGCGGGGCAGTTCGTCATATGTGTATGACGGCAACTGGAAGCTGCAGATCGAAAACGGCGCCGACGGTTATCACGTCAGCTCCGTGCACTGGAACTACTCGGCGACCATGGGCCGGCGCAATTACGAAGCCGAAGGCACGCGCACCGTGGATGCCAATGGCTGGTCGAAAAGCCTGGGCGGCGTGTACGCCTACGAGCATGGCCATATCCTGCTGTGGACGCGCCTGCTCAACCCCGAAGTGCGTCCGGTGCATGCCCATCGCGAGGCGCTGGCCGAGCGCCTGGGCCAGGAACGCGCCGATTTTATCGTCGACCAAACCCGCAACCTGTGCCTCTACCCGAATGTGTACCTGATGGACCAGTTCTCCACGCAGATCCGCGTGGTACGGCCAATCGCGGTCGACAAGACCGAAGTCACGATCTATTGCATGGCACCCAAGGGCGAAAGTGCCGAGGAACGCACCACGCGCATCCGCCAGTACGAAGATTTCTTCAACGTCAGCGGCATGGGTACACCGGACGATCTGGAAGAATTCCGCGCCTGCCAGACCGGCTACCAGGGCGCGACCACCTTGTGGAATGACCTCAGTCGCGGCGCCAAACAGTGGGTCGAAGGCCCTGACGAAAACGCCCGGGCCATGGGCATGAATCCGCAGCTCAGTGGCGTCAAGACCGAGGACGAAGGCCTGTTCGTGCGCCAGCACGCCCACTGGGCCCAGAGCCTGCAACGCGCTATCGAACGGGAGCAGCAAGGCTTGATCGCGACGGACAAGGAGGTGCTGGCATGAGTGCTTCCCGTGACCGCCTGCTGGACTTTCTGTACCGCGAAGCCCGCCTGCTGGATGACCGCCAGTGGGATGAGTGGCTCGAATGCTATTCACCCAAGGTCGAGTACTGGATGCCGGCCTGGGACGACCACGACACGCTGACCGAAGACCCCCAGAGAGAAATCTCGCTGATTTATTACCCCAGCCGCGACGGCCTGGAAGACCGGGTGTTCCGGATCAAGACCGAGCGCTCCAGCGCCAGCACCCCGGAGCCGCGCACCGCGCACCTGATCACCAACCTCGAAGTGCTGGCCGACGACGGGCAGCACGTGGAGTTGCGTTTCAACTGGCAAACCCTCAGCCATCGCTACAAGACCACGGATACGTACTTCGGTACCTCGTTCTATCGCCTCGACATCCGCGCCGAACAGCCGCTGATCACGCGCAAGAAGGTGGTGCTGAAAAACGACTACATCCATCAGGTCATCGATATCTACCACATCTGAGGACACGCCCATGACGTACTCCATTGCCCTGAACTTCGAGGACGGGGTAACCCGTTTCATCGACTGCAAGGTGGGTGAAAAGGTCCTCGACGCGGCCTTTCGCCAACGTATCAACCTGCCCATGGACTGCTCCGACGGTGTGTGCGGCACCTGCAAATGCCGCTGTGAAACCGGCGCCTATGATTTGGGCGACGACTACATCGAAGACGCCCTGAGCGAGGATGAAGCCGGCGAACGCCAGGTGCTCACCTGCCAGATGGTGCCGCAGTCGGACTGCGTGATTGCCGTGCCGGTGCCTTCCGGTGCCTGCAAGACCGGCACCGCGCAATTTGCCGCGACGGTGGCGAGCATTACCCGGCATGCCGATGCAGCATTGGAAGTCAGCTTCGAACTGGATCAGGCGCCGGTGTTCCTGCCGGGGCAATACGTGAATATCGGCGTGCCCGACAGTGGGCAGACCCGCGCGTATTCCTTCAGCAGTCGCCCCGGCGACAAACGCGCGAGCTTCCTGATCAAGCATGTGCCTGGCGGGTTGATGAGTGGCTGGCTGGAGCGTGCCCAGCCGGGCGACGCGGTGCCGATGACCGGGCCGCTGGGCAGTTTCTACCTGCGCGAAGTGGCGCGGCCACTGCTGTTGCTGGCAGGTGGTACGGGGCTGGCGCCGTTCCTGTCGATGCTTGAAGTGTTGGCCGAGCGCGAGGAAACCCGGCCGGTCACGCTGATCTACGGCGTGACGCGGGACCAGGACCTGGTGATGGTCGAGGCGCTGGAGGCGTTCGCCCAACGCCTGCCCAACTTCGGTTTTGTCACCTGCGTGGCCGACCCCCAGACCGCGCACCCCCGGCAGGGGTATGTCACCCAGCACATGGCCGCTGACGTGCTGAACGATGGCGACGTGGATGTGTACCTGTGCGGGCCGCCACCGATGGTCGACGCGGTACGCCAGCACTTCAAGAACCAGGGCGTCACCCCCGCCAGCTTCCACTACGAGAAGTTCACCCCCAACGCCATCGTCACCGGCGACGCCGCCTGAGGAATCCCCCATGACTCCACGTTTCAACACCCAGGTTGCGCTGGTGACCGGCGCCGCCCAGGGCATCGGTCGGCGGGTTGCCGAGCGTTTGCTGGAAGAGGGCGCCTGGCTGGTGGCCGTCGATCGCTCGGAACTCGTGCATGAATTGCAGCATGAGCGGGCGCTGATCCTCACCGCCGACCTGGAGCAGCATGCCGAATGTGCCCGTGTGATGGCCGCTGCCAAGGCGCGGTTCGGGCGTATCGACATCCTGGTCAACAACGTCGGCGGGACCATCTGGGCCAAGCCCTTCGAGCACTACGCCGAGAACGAAATCGAAGCCGAGGTGCGCCGTTCGCTGTTCCCGACCCTGTGGTGCTGCCATTGCGTGTTGCCCTACATGCTGGAGCAGGGCAGCGGTGCCATCGTCAATGTCTCGTCCGTGGCCACGCGCGGAGTGAACCGTGTGCCGTATGGCGCGGCCAAGGGCGGCGTCAACGCCTTGACCGCGTGCCTGGCCCTGGAGACCGCCGGCAGCGGCATTCGGGTCAACGCCACCGCACCCGGTGGCACCGAGGCGCCACCGCGGCGGATCCCGCGCAACAGCCAGCCCCAGAGCGACCAGGAGCGCGTCTGGTACCAGCAGATCGTCGACCAGACCCTCGACAGCAGCCCGATGAAGCGCTACGGCAGCATCGACGAACAAGCCGGCGCGATTCTGTTTCTGGCCTCTGATGAGGCCTCCTACATCACGGGCGTCACCTTGCCGGTAGGAGGCGGCGACCTCGGCTGACCCAGCGCCGTACCTGCAGACACTGACTCACAACAACAATAATGAGAGCACTGCCATGCGAACCCATGACGTCAATTCGATTATCGATAATGCCCATTTCAATCGTTTCCACTGGCTGGTGGTCAGCCTGTGTGCTGTGCTGTTGATCTTTGACGGTTATGACTTGTTCATCTACGGCGTGGTCTTGCCGTCGATCATGAAGGAATGGGGACTATCGCCCCTGCAGGCCGGCGCTCTGGGCAGTTATGCGCTGTTCGGGATGATGTTCGGCGCGCTGGTCTTCGGCAGCCTGGCCGACAAGTTCGGTCGCCGCAAAGGCATCGCCATCTGCTTTGCCTTGTTCAGCGTCGCCACGGTGATTAACGGTTTTGCCAGCAACCCGACTGAGTTCGGAATCTGCCGGTTTATTGCCGGGCTCGGCTGTGGCGGCCTGATGCCCAATGCGGCCGCACTGATTACCGAATACGCACCGAAGAAAATGCGCAGCATCCTGATGGCGGTGATGTTTGGCGGGTACTCGCTGGGCGGCATGCTGTCGGCCGGCGTGGGGATTTTCATGCTGCCGCGTTTTGGCTGGTCGTCCATGTTCTTCGCCGCGGCGATCCCGCTGCTGCTGATGCCGTTGATTGTGTACTGGCTGCCTGAGTCCATCGGGTTCCTGATTCGCCAGGGCCGCAAGGAACAGGCGCGTGAGCTGCTCAAGCGCCTGTCGCCGCAGACCCGGATCGACCCGCAAGACCAACTGCTCGTCAGCGCCGGTAAAGGCAAGGGCGCTTCGGTGCTGGAGTTGTTCCGCCACGGCCTGGCCTTGAGGACGGCGGCGATCTGGGTCGCGTTTTTCTGCTGCCTGTTGATGGTCTACGCCCTGAGTTCCTGGCTGCCCAAACTGATGGCGGGTGCCGGTTACAGCCTGGGATCGAGCCTGTCGTTCCTGCTGGCGCTGAATTTTGGCGGCATCGCCGGGGCGCTTGTCGGTGGCTGGCTGTGTGACCGGCTTAACCTGGTGAAGGTGGTGATCGGTTTCTTTATCGCCGCGCTGCTCTCCATCAGCCTGCTGGGTATCAAGAGCCCGATGCCGGTCCTGTACCTGCTGATCTTTTTTGCCGGCGCCACCACCATCGGCACGCAAATCCTGCTGTACGCCGGCGCCGCACAACTCTATGGCTTGAACATTCGAGCCACCGGCCTGGGCTGGGCTTCCGGTATCGGTCGTACCGGCGCCATCGTCGGCCCGCTGCTGGGCGGCGCGCTGATGGGGATTGAACTGCCGCTGCACCTGAACTTCATGGCCTTTGCCATCCCCGGGGCCATCGCCGTGCTGGCAATGACGGCGTATGCGCTGAATGAACGTCGGGGCCGGCAGGAGGTGATCGCCGCCCCGGCGCAGTAACTGTCGATAACAATAACTAAGAGCAACGACATGAACACACAACGTATCTGGCTATCCCTGTTGGGCGTGCCCCTTGCGGCGACGGCGGCCGAGGGCGGGTTTTTCGAGGACTCCACCGCCACCTTGCAGGCGCGCAACTATTACTTCAGCCGCGATTTCTTGGACATCGTCGGCGCCAACAAGCAATCAAAGGCAGAGGAGTGGGGCCAGGGTTTTATCCTGACCTATAAATCCGGCTACACCCCGGGGCCCGTGGGCTTTGGCCTGGATGCCCTGGGCACCCTCGGCCTCAAGCTCGACAGCAGCCCGGACCGCACCAATACCGGCCTGCTCCCGGTCAAGGGCGACGGCAGCGCCCCGAATGATTACAGCCGTTTGGGCCTGACCTTCAAGGCCAGGTTTTCCAGGACCGAATTGAAGGTCGGCGAACTGCAACCGAACCTGCCGGTGCTGGCCTTCAGCGATATCCGCTTGCTGCCGCCGAGCTATCAGGGCGTGAGTGTCAGCTCCGGCGAAATCGCCGGCCTTGCGCTGCAGGCCGGGCACTTGACCACCACCAGCCTGCGCAACGAAGCCGGCGACGAGAAAATGATCGCCATGCTCGGCCATGTGCCGCAACGCGGCGCTGAAAGTGATGGGTTCAACTACGTCGGCGGCGACTACGCCTTCAACACCAACCGCACCAGCGTCAGCTACTGGCATGGCCAACTCAAGGACATCTACCGCCAGGACTTTGTCGGCCTCAAGCACAGCCAGCCAATGGGTGAGTGGACGCTCGGCGCCAACCTCGGCTACTACGATGCCCGGGAAGACGGCGACAAACTGCTCGGCAAGATCGACAACCAGGCGTTTTTCTCGCTGCTGTCGGCCAAGCATGGCGGCCATATCTTCTACGTCGGTTATCAAGCCATGTATGGCGACAGTGCCTTCCCGCGGGTCTTCGCCAACATCACGCCGCTGGGCAACGAAGTACCCACCTACGAGTTTGCCTACACCGACGAGCGCTCCTGGCAAGTGCGGTACGACTATGACTTCGTGGCGCTGGGCATTCCGGGGCTGACCACCACCGTGCGTTATATCACCGGCAACAACGTGACCACCGGCGCGGGTTATGAAGGCAAGGATCGCGAGCGCGACCTGGATATCGGCTATGTGGTGCAAAGCGGCACATTGAGCGGCCTGGGCATTCGGGTGCGCAATGTCATGGCCCGTTCAAACTACCGCAGCGACATCGACGAGAACCGGCTGATCCTCAGTTACACCTGGAAGCTGCTTTAAACCCCGCCCTGGCACGTGCCCATGACCTGGTAGTGGACGGTATGGCTGGCGCCCTGGCTGTCGAGATACACCATGGTCGCCGGTTCTACCTGGCAGCTGCCCGGCACGGGCGTGATTGAAACAACGTGTTGGATATCCAGCGCTTCATTGCTGCCGGCCGCCATGGCGCCGGCGGCGGTGAAAAACAGGAGCAGGCTGAGCCATTTGATATTCATGATGAGTTCCTCTGTGAGTAGGGTTCATTTTAGTGATTGCCGCAGCGGGATAAAGACAGGAACAGGTGAATGACTCGTACGTATCACGTAGCAATCGAGGGGCAATGTTGATGGATTTGCTCAATGGCATGCAGGTGTTTGCCCGGGTTGTCGACACTGGCAGCTTTGCCGCAGCGGCCGAGGCGCTGGACCTGTCCGGGGCACACGTATCACGGTTGATCTGCGAGCTGGAAAAACACCTGCAGACCCGCCTGTTGCAACGCACCACCCGGCGCCTGGGCCTTACCGATTCGGGCGAGCGCTTTCTGTTGCGCTGTCGCGACATTCTTGAAGACGTCAGGGAGGCCACGGCAGAAGCCAGCGGCGCGCACCTCAACCCGCGCGGGCGATTGCGGGTGCATTGCATGAGCGGGTTGGGGGTGCTGATCACGCCGCTGATTGCCCGCTACAGCGAGCAATACCCGGACGTGTCCATCGAGTTGACCCTGTCCCAGCACAACCCGGACCCGCTTGAAGAGGGTCACGACGTGGTGATCTCCATCGCCCATTCGTTGCCGGATTCGGCGCTGGTCAGTCAGACGATCGGGCAGTTGTTCAGTGTGCCCTGTGCGGCACCGGGGTATCTGGCCCGGTACGGCGTGCCCGAGCATCCGCAGCAGTTGATGCAGCATCGACGGTTGCATCTGCAGGATTTCCAGGAGGATGCGTGGTTGTTCAAGGGGCAAGAGGGCGAGATTGCGATTTCGCCGGGTGACACCTTCAGGACCAATGTCGCGGATGCGATGGTCAAGGCGACGCAGGAAGGCATGGGCATCAGTCTGTTGCCGTTTTTCAGTGCAAGCGCGGCACTGCGGGAAGGTTCGCTGGTACGGCTGTTGCCCGACTATCGGCTAAGGGAGCGCAGCATTTTCGCGGTGTATCCGTCGAGGCGTTTTTTGGATGCCAAGGTGCGCACGTGGGTCGCGTTTTTGCAGGTGCAATTGCCGGTGTTGCTGGCGGAGCAGGTGAACGTGATTGAGGCTCCCCGAGGCTAGCGCGTTGCAGTACGACGGATATAACGCGCCGGCGACGAGCCCAGCGTCTTGCGAAACATGCTGATGAACGAACTGACCGACTCATACCCCAGCGCCTCGGCGGTCCGTTGCACCGATTCGCCCTCGGCCAGGCTCTGCAAGGCCACGATGATTTGCCATTGCTTGCGCCATTGGCCAAATGTCAGGCCGGTCTCACTCTTGACCAGCCGCGCCAGGGACCGCTCGCTCATGGCGACCTGGCGTGCCCACTGGGCCATGGTGCAACGGTTTGACGGGTCCTGGGCCAGGCCGCGGGCGATGAAGCGCAACTGCGTAGCAGCGGGGAGCGGCAGGTACAACTGCTCCGAAGGAGCCAGTTCCAGTTGTTCAAGGAGCACGCTCGCCACGCGCGAATTGGCAGAGGCAGGCGGATAATCCTGGGGCTGGGCGCTCAGGTGCAGGATCAACGCCAGGACCAGCGGCGAAAGCACCAGCGTGCAGCATTTCTCCGGTAGCGCGGCGGCGCCGGGCTCGACAAACAGATAGCCGATCCTGCCGTTGGCGGTCACCCGGTTGCTGTGGGCGATACCGCCCGGAATCCACACGCCGAAGCCCGACGGCACCATCCACACGCCATCCTCTACGGTACACACGATACCGCCGTGATACGCCACCACCAGTTGGCCTTTGCGGTGGCTGTGCACGGGGAATTCGGTGTCGTTGCGCTGGCTGCCGAGCATCAACGCGACGGCGGGCTGATCAAAACTGTCCAGTTCGAATTGATCAACGCCCTGGAGCTTCATCTCGCCCATGTTGCACCGCCTCGATTGTCTGAAATTGATTATATCCTGGCAGCATACTCAATATCGGCACGACCTTGCAGTCCCTACCATCTTCATCAAGGCGATCAAGGTGATTGCCGACTGCGAGATTCAACCGATGCTCAGCGAAATCACGATTGCCCACCTCTACATTCCTCCGTTCTTGCTCTACGTTGGCGTTGCAGCCCTGGTGTACGGGCTACTGGAGCGGGCCCTGCGGCGCGGGCTGGATTGGGCCTGGCACCCCAGCCTGGCGCGTTTCTTTGTGTCGCTGATCGTGCTCTCGACCTTGGTTCTGAGCTTTTGAGGGCAGCGCGATGATCATCAAACACATCCTCAAGACCCTCGTCACCCTGGTGCTCGGGCTGGCCGCATTGCTGTTCTGCATGCAACTATGGCGTGCCTATGAGTTGGCCCCCTGGACGCGGGACGGGCGTGTCAGCGCGCAAGTCATCCGTATTGCCCCCGAGGTGTCCGGCCAGGTCGAACACCTGCTGGTGGGTGACAACCAGTGGGTCGCCAAGGGCGCGTTGCTGTACCAGATCGATCGCAGCAGCTACTTGCTTGCCCAGCAACAGCGCACGGCCGAGCTTGCCGAGGCGCGCAGTGTTTTCGAGCAGCGCAGTGCACAGCTCAAACGCCGCAACCAGCTCGGCGATGCGATTGCGCGGGAGGAAACCGACAACGCAGCCCGGGACCTGGCGGTGGCCAGGGCGCGCCTGGATGCGGCCCGCAGCCAACTGGCCCATGCGCGGCTGGATCTGGACCGCACGACGATTCGTTCGCCGGTCGACGGCTATGTGACCCAGTTGCGGCTGCAGCCGGGTGACTACGCGGCAGCGGGCGAGACCAATATCTTTGTAGTCGATAGCCATAGCTTCTGGGTCACCGGTTACTTCGAGGAGACCAAGCTGGCTGGTGTTCGGGTGGGGGCTGCGACGTCCATCAAGCTGATGGGTTTTTCACCGCTGCTCGAAGGGCATGTGGCGAGCATTGGTCGGGGCATTGCCGACGGTAACGAGCTGCGCAGTAACAGTGGTTTGCCCCAGGTGGCGCCTACGTTCAGCTGGATACGCCTGGCCCAGCGCGTGCCCGTGCGGATTGAACTGGACAAGGTGCCGCCCGGTGTGGAGTTGGCGGCGGGGATGACCGCCAGCATCGAGGTTGCCGAGGAGGGCACGGCGCCGCGCTGGAGGCTGGTGCAATGGCTTCAGGCGTTCATGTGATGCTCCGTGCACTGCGCATGCTGGGGGCATGGGAAGCTGCTACCTCGGGCTATGTGCTGCGTAGTCTTTTGGCGGCCTCATTGGCCCTGTGGCTGGGGTTCCAATTACACCTGGATTCGCCGTTCTCGGCCGCCTCAACCGTGTTGTTGCTGATCCATCCGCTGCAGGGGGCAGTGGTTGGCAAGGGCTTCCACCGGGCACTGGGCACCCTGGTGGGGTTGGCTGTGGCATTGGTCCTGACCAGCCTGTTCGCCCAGCAAATGCTGCTGTTTATCCTCGGGATCGGGGTATGGCTGGGCCTTTGTGTCGGCGCCATGACCGTGCTTCGGCACTACCAGGCCACGGCGGCGGTGGTCGCCGGCTACACCGTTTGCCTGGCCCTGGGGCCCGCCATCGTCGCGCCACAGCAAGGTTTCGAACATATCGTCGGTCGGGGCACGGCCGTTGTTCTGGGGGTGTTGAGCCTGAGCCTGGTGGCCACATTATTCAGCCGCAAGACCGTCGAGCGCACACTGACCATGGCACTTCGCGACGTCTCGTCGCGCACCCTGCGGTTATTGGCCGTGCGGTTTGACGGCGGGCCGGCGCGTGCGCAGGACCCGCTGGCCATCGATATCAGCAAAGTGGACGACCTTCTCGGGATTGGTCGGGGCGAGTCGGTGCTGATCCGCGCCAGGCTGGCGACCCTGCAGGCAGGACTTGCGTATCTGCATGCCGTGGTGCTCGACGAATGCGCGATACCTTCGCACGCTGGAATCGGCGCACAGTTGCGCCAGCTGGCTGAAGCCATGCCCGGGTTTTGCGTGGCGGCCGATCGTGTCCGGGAGCTGCAAGCCAGCCTTGAACCAGGCGCGAGCCAGCGGCGTCTGAATGAACCATTGGCCGAACTGGCCAGCGCCTTGTCGAGTTTTGCCTGCCTTGAGCGCGCGCCCCTGCCGCCGGCCCGCGCCGTGGGGTTTCACCGACACTACGGCGCTGCACTGCGTAACGGTGTGCGAGCGTTGCTGGCCACGCTGGCGACCGGTGCTGTCTGGTACCTCACCGGCTGGGACCAGGGGCCAACCTTGCTGGCCGTACTGGGTCCGTTCTGCACCTTGCTGGCCACCAGCGCGGCGCCCGAGCAAGGCATTGCGAGCCTTGCCAGGGGAACCTTCTACGCAATCCTGGCAGCGGCGGGGTGCAAGTTCCTGCTGTTGCCGCACATCAGCGGGTTCGGGTTGCTCACGGTGGTGCTGGTTGCGTTCTGGGCGGTCGGGATTCATGCCACGACCCGGCCGCGCCATGCCCTGCAAGGCGTCGCCTACCTGATTACGTTCAACACCCTGGTCGGCACCGCCGGGACCGCCCAATACGACTTCGCTGACTTCGTGAATCAAGCCCTGGCCTGGATGGTGACGCTTGCTATCTGCCTGCTGGCCTTCCAGTTGCTGCCGGGGAAACCCGCCAGCCACGCCGACGTCCTGAGGACCGCGCTGCACAAGGACACACGCCGGTTACTGCGTCACGGGCACCGCATGGATCTTCTGAAGTGGCAGGCCACGCAACAGCACCGGATGGTTGCCCTGCAAGCGCTGTCGGGCGCCGATGAGGCCGGTGCCGTCTCGCTTCAACTGGGTCGACAGTTAAGGTTGCTGCACCGCAAGACACGCGACCTGGAGCCTCATTCGTCAATCGCCAGGTGTGTGCAAGCGGGCGATCGGCGTATTGCCAGATATGCCTTCGATTCAGCGATCAGCGCGGCCCAGGCCCGGCGTACGTCGAGATCACTGATCCGCCTTGGTGCCCGCGACCTGGCTGCTTGTTACCGGGATTTGGCGGGGTTGCTCGACCAATACCAGCGTGCCGATATCCGAACCCGTTTCAGCTAAAACAACGAAGGTGAGATGAAATGAAGCAACTCCTTATCTGGACGCTTTTCGGGATGATTGTGTCTGTGCCAATGGCGGTGCAGGCATCGGACGGGGCTGAGGCGCTGGCCCGCTGGCAACAGCAATTCAAACAAGAGCAAAAAAGCTCGCCGAGCACCGGGCGCCTGGCCGTGATTCAAGGCCCAAGGCCGATCGCCAGCGATGAGCCGGTTCCCGGGGAATTGCAATCTGTTCAGAGCGAAGTGACGAGTTCGGTGTGATGCCCGGCGGTGCTGTTGCTTTATAGGCTGTCCGGGTCGCCAAAGAACATCTGAATCCGCGACCTTAACCACCGTTCCCCCGGATCATTGTCCTGTGACCCACGCCACGCCATGTGCAATTCAAATGTGCGCACCGGCAGTGGCGGCTCCTCAGCCCGCAAGCCACCCGCTGAAGTCAACGCTTCAGCGGCATAGTCCGGCACGGTCGCGACAATATCGGTGCCCGCCAGCAATGTCCCGAGCCCATTGAACTGCGGCACAGCCAGGACTACGTGGCGCTTGCGGCCCAGTTTTTCCAGTTCTTCATCCAGAAACCCGCTCAAATCCCCGGCAAACGACACCAGAGCATGGGGCCGGGCGCAGAAGTCATCCAGGCTCATGGAGCCCGGCATGCTGTCGGCTCGCAGCAGCATCGGCTTGCTGCGGCGCAGGACTTTGCGTTTGGCGTTGGCCGGCAAATCGGTGGTGTAGCTCACGCCGATGGAGATTTCGCCGGAGGCCAGCAGGCCGGGCATCAGGATGTAGTTGACGCGGCGCACTACCAGCACGATGCCGGGGGCTTCGGCCCGCAGGCGCTTGAGCAGCAGCGGCAGCAGGGCGAATTCGACGTCGTCCGACAGGCCGATGCGGAATACCGCGGTGCTGGTGGCCGGGTCGAATTCGGAGGCGCGGCTGACGGCCGTGGAAATCGAGTCCAGGGCCGGGGAGAGCAGGGCGAAGATTTCTACCGCACGGGCCGAGGGCTCCATGCTGCGTCCGGTACGCACGAACAACGGGTCGTCGAACAGGCCGCGCAGGCGTGACAGGGCTGCGCTGATGGCCGGCTGGCCAAGGAACAGTTTCTCGGCAGCGCGGGTCACACTGCGCTCATGCATCAAGGTTTCGAATACGATCAACAGGTTGAGGTCGACACGACGCAGGTCGTTACGGTTCATCTTGTGTCCCAGGCGGCGTCAGTAAACTTGACGGGAGCGGTCATATAAGAACAATGACCGGCATGAATCTTACGGGGAAAGGCTGGTACTCTGCACCGGCTAATTCAGTTTTCCTACATGGCTTGGCACCTTTTCCGTATGTGCGGAATCAATGACAGGCATGTCGACTATTAACGGCGACCGGTGGTCTTGCCCCGAAAGCCCAGATAGAGTTCATGGCAATAGAGGTTACTTTGACGAGGTTTGCGATGTCCCGCACGATCCGTTTTCACAAGTTTGGTCCGGCCGAGGTGCTCAAATGCGAAGAGCATGCAGCCGCTAAGCCCGCACCGGGCGAAGTGCAGGTGCGCGTCGAGGCGATTGGCATCAGCTGGTACGACATTCTGTGGCGCCAGAACCTGGCGTCGTCCCATGCCCGCTTGCCTTCCGGCCTTGGCCATGAAATGGCCGGCGTGGTTGTGGCCGTTGGCGAGGGTGTCGACGACCTGGCGGTGGGTGACAAGGTCGCCAGCTTCCCGGCCGAGAGCCCGAATGACTACCCGGTGTACGGCGAACAGATCGTCCTGCCGCGCTCGGCCCTGACCCGCTACCCGGATGTCCTGAGCCCGATCGAAGCCAGCGTGCACTACACGCCGTTGCTGATTGCCTACTTTGCGTACATGGACCTGGCGCGGGTCAAACCCGGGCAATTCGCCCTGGTAACGGACGCCAGCCACTGTGCCGGCCCATCGTTCGTGCAACTGGGCAAAGCCCTGGGTGTGCGGGTGATTGCCGCCACCAAGACCAGTGATGAGCGCGAATACCTGCTGTCCCTCGGGGCCGAGAAGGTCATCGTCACCGAAGAGCAGGACCTGCTGATGCAAGTCAACAAGTTCACCGACAACCGCGGCGTAGACGTGGTGTTCGATGGCTTGGGTGGCCCGCAGATGTCGTTGCTGGGTGATGTGCTGGCGCCGCGTGGCAGCCTGGTGCTGTACGGCCTGCAAGGTGGCAACCAGACGCCATTCCCGGCCTGCGCGGCGTTCCAGAAGAACATTCAGTTCTTTGTGCACTGCATCGGCAACTTCACCGGCAAACCGGAACTGGGCATCATCCAGGACCAGGTGGCCTTGCAGCGAGCCCTGCGTGACATCAACCAACTGACCGCCGACAAGGTGCTGGTACCGCTGAAAACCACGGTATTTCCGTTCAGCCAGTTCGTTGAAGCGCACCGCTATATGGACGAATGTCCGTGCCGTGAACGGGTTGCCTTGCAGGTAGAAACTGTTTGATCTGTGGGAATATTCTCAAGCGAGTATTCCTGCCCCCGGGCGCATGGGGCAAATGCGCCATTTGACAGGACTTAACCTGCCCACCGCTTGAATCGGGATTTCAGCACTTCAGCCCGATAAACCAGATGTATGCCCCTGACGCCGCCCTGAATCCCAGCGCGGCGTTGTCGTGTCTGCACACTCGATACTCCATGCAAGCCCCCATCTGAACCGGTTTTAGCCGGCGTTCTGTATCTGTTAATCATTATTCAAGTGCCGATAATTGCCCCGTCACTTTTATCTCAAGGATTGAGCAATGATTGAATATATGAAATCACCCCGTACATCCGTCAAGCCCAATAATGTTTCCCATGGCTGTTTTGCCGGAACATCAATATTGAAGTGGGTTATGTCGGATGCTTCTCTAGTTTGTAAGTTAAAGCAGCGTAGGAAGTTGTCAGAGCGTTCCTAAGACTTTCGGTTTGGGCTGCGTGCCCCTTGGCTTGGCGCCTTTTCGGGACTGGAAGCCCCCAAAGGCAGGCTTGGCAGGTAGGGCCCGGTGCTAATCTCCATTGAATGTCACATGTTGTAACGCCCCTACAGAAACAACAGGTCAGGCAAATGCCGTCAACGATTGCCCGAAACTGATATTTCAACTCAGGTAGTAGAACTATGAGCGCTATTCACGAACAAGCCATGAACTATGTCTATCAACAAGTATTGCAACGCTTGATAGGGCATTTCTCTCGAACAGAACGTACCTCGCTCCAGTTATTGATTCAACGAATCGTGGTAGCGGCAGGCGGCATGGAGCGGATCGGTGAATACAAGGTGCTGGTCGCTCACGGCGCAGGCGCCGGCAGCAGCTATGTCCTGGCGTTGTTGCGCGCAGCCCAGCTGACGCTTGCAGGCCGGGCGCCGCGGACGTTTCAACTGCGGGTCGCGACCTTGCGCCATGCCGGCATGTCGCAAAATGCCCTGGACACGCTGCATCGCGGCTACAGCGCGCTGTTCCTGCATGACGATGCGCGTGTCGAATTGCTGATGGTCGAGAATCAGGAAGTCTTGCCGTTCAACCACCTGCGGCCGGCCTCCAGTGCGGCGCGCGACACCAGCCGGCGCAATATGCTGATGGTGGGGCACCTGACTTCGGGAGATCTTCGCCAAACCCTGTGCAACGACGCCTACCTGGCCCTCGGTGACTTTTACCAGCGCGTCACCACATGCAATGGCGGCGTGCACGCGCTGGTCAGCGGTGACTCCGCGCGCAAGCAGCGGGAGTACCTGGCGTGGCTGAAGAAGGCTGCGCTGGCGAGCGGTGCAGAGATCCCGCCGCGCCAGCCCCTGGTGCTCAGCGGGCTGTTCGCGCGCATGGATGAGTGGAGCAACGCCTATTACTGCGACCTTTACGGCGAGCGTTACGCCGTCGCCGATAAGTCCGACACGGACAACCATCGCCACTTGGCCTATATCGGCGCTGCCGACCTTAAGGACGCGGCCGAATACTCCTCCGGGCCGCTGTTGCGTCAGTTCATGGGCTATGAACCGGACGAGTTTGGCTTTCATTTCAGCCACGCGAGCTATGCGAACCCGTTGCTGATGGCCCATCTGCGGGGCCTGCAGGCCGAGTGCCTGCGGGAACTGGATTACGAGGAGGGCGCACAGGGCTTCATGCAGCAGGCCGCGCTGTTCATGCGGCGCAAGCAGATTCCCGAACACCTGATTGCCCAGGCAGCGACCCAGGATGGTCGAGCGCTGGCGGCCGACTACGCCCAGGCGCTGTTCCGATTGGATGAAAGCCAACTGAACTGCCTGATGTTTTCGCCGTTTATCCGTCACGGCGAGCGCCTCGAAAGCTTTTTGCGCCAATGCCACCCCGGCATGCTGGTGGCACTTCCCGAGCTGCACAAGGCGCTGCAAGGCAAGCCGGTGGCCGAGATGCTGGTGCAATGGGCCATCGACATCAGCGGGTTGCCGATCGACCTGCTGCAACATCTCTATCGCAAGCGGCCAGCCACCGGCGTGCCGGGCATGGCCGAGACGCCACAGCAAGATGCTCCCGCCCTGGCAGCCTACCAACTGGCGGGGCGTTAAGCGGGTGGCGGCGGGTGACCAGCGATGAACCTCAGGGACGACCGGCAAACCGACTTCGCCTACCAGGCGGTGTATCGCTACATGATCAACCTCATCGGCGAGGTGGGCACGGATGCCCGGGTAAAACTGCCATCATTGCGGCAGCTGGCGGAGCGCCTGAATGTGTCGATCTCGACCATTCAATACGCTTATTCGTTGCTCGAGAAGGAGGGCCGGGTGTACTCGGTGCCCAAGTCGGGCTACTACGCCTGGCCGGTATTGAATAGACCGCCAGGCAGCAGCGGTGGCGACCTGCTGGAGCGCCTCTATGCCAGTGCGCGACGCCCGGGAATGCGCGTGCTCAGCGCCGATGAGCCGGCACTTGCGGCGTCACTGGACGCAGCGCTGTTGCTGCTCGAGCGCGAACTGTTGCGGCATTACCCGCATCATCTGCAGCCATGGTCGCAGCCCTGTGGTGTGTGGGAACTGCGGGCGACGCTCGCGGCGCGCTATACCTCGTCGCCGACCCGTTGCTGGCAGGCGGACGAGGTATACATCGGCGCCGACTTGCGCGGGGTACTGGAAATCCTGATCGAGGTGCTGGGTCTCAAGGGCGCTGCGATCATCGTCGAATCCCCGTGTGACTGGCTGATCCTGCGGTTGTTGCAGGGGGCAGGCGTGAGGGTTCTCGAATTGCCATTCACGGCGGACGACGGCCTGGACCTGGCGTTGTTCGAGCACTTGCTCAGCACCGAGCCGGTGCAGCTGGCGTTGCTGTCATCCGGTGTCAGCCTGCCGTCCGGCGTAGTCCTGTCCACCCATGACCGCCTGCAGCTAGTGCGATTGCTGGACCAGCATGGCTGTTGGTTGTTAGAAAATGACAGCCATGGTGACCTCGGCTTCGGGCAGCCAATCACCGCGTTACGGGACCTGGCCAATCCCGAGCGGCTGATGGTGTTTTCCACGTTCGAGAAGATGCTCGGGCCGGAAGCGCCGTTTGGCTATTTGCTGTCGCGCCACCTCAGCGGCGAGCTGCAGCGCCAGTTCCTGTTGCGCGCATTCCGGTTGTCCTCTATCCGCCAGCGCGCGATTGCGCGGCTCTATCAAAGCGGGCGCATCGACCAGCATCTGCGGGAGTTGCGCCCGCAACTCAAAGAGCAGGCCCGGCGCATGGGCCTGCGGCTGGACACGCATCTGGGCAACCAGGTGAGCTACCGAATGCCCGCCGCTGGCGCGACCTTCTGGTTGCGCTCAGAGGCCCCGGTGGATATGCGCCAGGTGTTCCAGCGCCTGCTCACCCGGCAGGTGGTGATTGCGCCGGGGGAGTTGTTCAGCCTCAGTGGCCTGCACTGCCAGCATCTGCGGCTGAGCCATGCCGTTGACGGCGCCCATAACCTGGAGAACGCCCTGGATGAACTGGCTCTGGCGCTCAGGCAGGCACAGACCGGCGCTGAATGAAATTTCGCTGATTGCTGTAGGATTTATAACGTCGCGGAGCAGTCCAAGTCCCAGTAAACTGCACTTTTTTCCGAATCCTTCTCTTTCCGAGGTTTATGCATGACTCTCAGTCCTTTTGCGGGCAAGCCGGCACCAGCTCAATTGCTGGTAGACATCCCGCGACTGGTAACGGCCTATTACACCGGCCAGCCTGATGCAGCGATCTCCACCCAGCGCGTCGCCTTTGGTACCTCAGGACACCGCGGCAGCTCGTTCGACCTCAGCTTCAATGAATGGCACGTGCTTGCCATCAGCCAGGCCATTTGCCTGTACCGTGAAGCCCAGGGCATCAACGGCCCGCTGTTTGTCGGCCTCGACACCCACGCGTTGTCCACCCCGGCCGGCGCCAGTGCGCTGGAAGTGCTGGCCGCCAATGGCGTGCACGTGATGCTCGCCGAAGGCGATGAGTACACCCCGACACCGGCGATTTCCCACGCCATCATTTGCTACAACCGCGGCCGCACCAGTGGTTTGGCCGACGGCATCGTGATCACGCCGTCCCACAACCCGCCACAAAGCGGCGGCTACAAGTACAACCCGCCCAACGGCGGCCCGGCCGACACCCACATCACCAAGTGGATCGAAGCCAAGGCTAACGAACTGCTGGCCAATAAGCTGGCCGGGGTCAAGCGCATCACCCATGCCCAGGCGCTGAAGGCCGACACCACTCATCGCCACGACTACCTCAACACCTACGTGGCCGACCTGGTCAACGTCATCGACTTCGATGCCATCCGCAACGCTGGCTTGCGCCTGGGCGTCGATCCGCTGGGCGGAGCAGGGGTGCGCTACTGGTCGGCCATCGCCGAGCATCACCGCCTGAACCTCGACGTGGTGAACACCGAAGTGGATTCGACCTTCCGCTTCATGAGCGTCGACTGGGACGGCCAGATCCGCATGGACCCGTCCTCCAGCTACGCCATGCAGGGGTTGATCGGCCTCAAGGACCGTTATGACGTGGCCTTCGCCTGCGACCCGGACCACGACCGCCATGGCATCGTGACGCCGTCCGGTGGCTTGCTGGCGCCGAACAACTACCTGGCCGTGTCCATCGACTACCTGTTCCAGAACCGCCCCGAATGGCGCGCTGATGCTGCGGTGGGCAAGACCGTGGTCAGCAGCGGCTTGATTGATCGCGTGGCCAAGCGCATTGGCCGTCGCCTGTACGAAGTGCCGGTGGGCTTCAAGTGGTTTGCCGATGGCCTGTTTGACGGTTCGCTGGGTTTTGGTGGCGAAGAAAGTGCCGGCGCCTCGTTCCTGCGCAAGGACGGCAGCGTGTGGAGCACTGACAAGGACGGTTTGATCCCGGCGCTGCTGGCGGCGGAAATGACCTCGCGCAAAGGCCAGGACCCAAGCCAGATTTATCGCGGGCTGACCGATGCACTGGGTGAGCCGTTCGCCATTCGGGTGGATGCCAAGGCGACTCCGGCGCAGAAGGCCTTGTTGGGCAAGCTGTCGCCAGACCAGGTGACGTCCACGCAGTTGGCCGGGGAAAGCATCCAGCAGATCCTCAGCCACGCGCCGGGCAATGACCAGGCGATCGGCGGGCTGAAAGTCATGACTGAAAACGGTTGGTTTGCCGCACGGCCATCGGGCACCGAGGACATCTACAAGATCTACGCCGAGAGCTTTATCGGCGAAGATCACCTCAAGCAACTGGTGGAAGAGGCCCAGGTGTTGGTGGACGGGGCGATCTCGGCTAACTGATGCCCAACCTATGACTGATTAACCTGTGGCGAGGGAGCTTGCTCCCGCCGGACTGCGCAGCAGTCCCATTTTTGGGGGCGCTTCGCACCCCAGCGGGAGCAAGCTCCCTTGCCACATTCAAGCTCGGTCAGGCGAGGTCGACCAAGACGATCTCGCTGTCCTCAACCGCTGTCACCCGCAGTACCTGCTCATCCTCAACCGCCACACCGTCTCGAGCTTGTGCACGCAAGCCATTGACTTCAATCACCCCGGTGGCCGGTACCAGGTACGCCCGGCGTCCGTTGTCCAGCCGATACTCGGCACTTTCACCGGCTTTCAGGTTTGCCGCTACCAAGCGTGCATCGGCCCGAATCCGCAGGCTTTCGCTGTCTCCGGCCTTGCCACTGGCCAGGGTCACAAACCCTTCGCGGTCACCCTTCGGAAACGGCTTAGCGCCCCACGACGGCGGCAAACCGGCCTCATTGGGAATGATCCAGATCTGGAAAATCTTGGTCGGCGTAGCTTCCAGGTTGTACTCGCTGTGGGCGATCCCGGTGCCGGCGCTCATTACCTGGACGTCGCCGGCCTCGGTGCGGCCCTGGTTGCCCAGGTTGTCGGCATGGCTGATGGCGCCCTCACGCACATAGGTGATGATTTCCATGTCCCGGTGCGGGTGCTGCGGGAAGCCGGTGCCCGGTGCGATGAGGTCATCGTTCCACACCCGCAGGTTGCCCCAGTGCATGCGCTTGGGGTCATGGTATTCGGCAAACGAAAAGTGGTGGTGAGCGTCCAGCCAACCGTGATTGGCGCCGCCCAGGGTGTTGAAAGGTCGAAGTTCAAGCATGATCGTCTCCTGTGGATGGGAGCTATCATCCAGCAGCGCCAGATCGATAAAAAGCGTAAAAAATGCTGGATTCCTATCGAATGCTTCGATGCCGATGCTCAGGACTTGTCTTCACTTCATCGCCTAACTGCATGAGCGCAAAGCAATTGGCTGGAACTGTGGGGCATTTGCGGCGACCATAGGGCTCTTGTCCGAGTTAAAGCATCGCAGGAGTCCGCGTGCCGCAACACACCCCCGATCTGCCTCCCGAACTGCGGCCACTGGCCGAAATGCCCCTGTTGAAACGGCTCGCCGCCCGATTATTCGGTCACGGCCTGACGCGCTTGCGGGCACAGCACCGTTTCTCATGGCTGCATGGCCAGGCCGACGGCTTTCGCAGTGGCCACACGGCCGGCGTGGAGTATGGCTATAAGGAAGGCAAGGCGGATGGTATCGAAGAAGGCCGCCAGGTCCTGCTGATTCGTGACTTCCGGCCGGATGAGCACACTGCGCCGGGTGTTGACGACAACCTGTTCGATGATTGGCGCCTGCCGCTGACCGCCGAATTGAAAAAACGCATCAAGGCTGATGTGGCGCGCCTGCTGCCGGCCCATGGCCAGCCGAGTGCGGCGCAATGGAAGATGATTTTCAGCGATACGCCGTCCACCTCGGTGATCGCCGGCGCCGGCGCGGGTAAATCCACCTCGCTGGTGCTGCGTATCCTGCTGCTGACCCATTACCTGGGCTTCGAGCTGAGCTCGATGACGGTGGTGACCTTCACCCGTGAGTCGCGCAAGGACTTCATCAACAAGCTCATGGAAATTCTCGCCTTGTGGGGCCAACCCCTTGGTATGAAAGAAGCGCAAGCGGTGGTGCGGACCTTTCACTCACGCATCCTGCCAATGGTGCGCAGCCTGCCGGGCCTTGAGCGGCTGCAGGCGTTCGAGAACCTCAATGCGCGGACCGAAGCGGGCTTTGATGAGGCCGACAGCAACCCCTTCGAATTGCGGATCAACGACGCCCAGCGCCAGCAACTGAATGCCTGCTATCACCGGCTGCATGGCCGCCATGAACGCTTCCGCGAACTGATCGCCCCGCTGGCGCGCCATGCCCTGCAACTCAAGGAGCTGGAGCGCGATCACCCGGACGTGCAAAAACGCGTGGCGGTGACCGAACTGGCGGCCAAGCGCGATGAAGAACTCTGCGATGTGATCGAAGACCTGTGGTTTCGTGCCGGCGCCTGGCCGATCAAGGGCATCGAGCCCAATCGCCAGACGTTCGATATCAACGGCGCGAAGTTTCACTGCCATGGCTACATTGCCGAACTGGATGCCTGGGTCGTACTGGGCTTCGACCCGCGGGAAAATGCCCAGGTCAGTCGACCCGGGTCCAAGCTGTCAGTACGTGCCGAATGGGCGGTAAAGCGAACCCTGTTTCAAGCTTTCTGCCGTAAACCATTGATATGGCTAGAAAGCTACGAGTCTTCCAAGCGGCTTTTAAGCAGCCTGGCAGGTGACGCAACAGCGGGCCCGGGCTTCGATTACAAGGTCAAGGGCGAGCTGGGTTCGGCACCGTTGCTGGACAGCTTTGTTGCCGCCGCCGGGTTCATCGAGAACCTCGGGCTGGATGTGCCCACCGCCGTGGGCAAGATGAGTTTTGCCAAGGATGATCCAGACCGTTTTTACTTCGAGGCACTGAGCATTTTCTGGAAGGCCCTCGAAGATCACTTGCTGGACCAGTCGCCACCGGTCATGACCTACAACCGGATGTTCTCGCTGTTTGGCGAAAACACCCCGGAGAACCTGAAGTTGCTCAGCGACCCGCTGCTACGGCCGATGTCGCACCTGATGATCGACGAATTCCAGGACGTATCGCCGCAGATCGTCTCGTGGATCCGGGCCAGCCTGCGGGAGATCCGCAGCCGTGGGCCGGCCATGCACGTGGGGCGTGGGGCCCAGCGCTCTTCGCTGTTGTGCGTGGGCGATGATTGGCAGTCGATCTATGGCTGGCGTGGCAGTTCGCCCAAGTATTTCATGGAGTTCAACAAGGAGTTCCCGTCACCCACGACCACCCGGGTGATGCTGGGCGAGAACTACCGCAGCCATCAGCACGTGATCGATGCTGCCGAGCACATTGTGCGGGCGGCCCCGGCCATCAGCGGCAAGAAAGCCAAGGCCAGTGGAGCCGCGAAGGAGTTGGTGCCGGTCACGGTGCGTGACCGTGACGATGCGGCGCTGGGCCAACAACTGCTGGCGCACTATCAAAAGGGTGATTCGGTGTTAATGCTGTATCGAAAAAGCAGCGATAAGTCATTGATGCAAGAGCATATTCAGTCGGTAATTAATGTGGATTCTAGTTTGCCGTACGGCAGCCGCCGGCTCAAGCAACTGACTTATCACAGCGCCAAGGGCCTGCAAGCGGATGCGGTATTCCTGCTGGGCGACTGCCAGCACTTGACCAGTTCGCCGTACAAGAACCAGGTCTACCGCATGGCAGGACTGGGCAAGGACGGCGATACCGAAGCTTACGACAGCGCGCAGAAAGACGAAGTGCTGCGCCTGGCCTACGTGGGCATTACCCGGGCGGTGAGCCATTGCTATTGGTATGTCGACGGCCAGGATGGCCAAGGGGTGAATGTGCCAAAGGCTTCGGACCGGGTTGCCGGGGACAAACCGTTTTTTGACGACCAGCGCATCAGCAAATCATAAGGGGTGACGTTGAATCCTGTGGCGAGGGAGCTTNNCGCTCCCAGGATTTTGGGGCTGCTACGCAACCCAGCGGGAGCAAGCTCCCTCGCCACAGGATACCTGCGTTGCCAGATCAAGCCCGCAGCGACAGCGGCGGCACAAACGACTCCAGTTCATCCTCAACCGCCTCGATGATCCGTTCCACGTCAGCAGCGTTCATCACCGTGGCGCAAGGGATACCGGCAATTGCAATCAGGGTTTCCCCGCTGGCGCGGTCGAACAGGCGGGCGATCATGCTGCCGGGAGCATCCATGCTCGCCTCAAAGCCCATGGGATGAAAGTGCCAGCGCATCAACTGGCAGGCGTTGGGGAATGTCACTTTGTTCATGTTGCCCACCTTGTTCATTGAGCGCTTCCTTTAGCTCGCTGCAGGGGCGCCATGACCGTCACTGGTCCTGGCCGTCGTGAGCATTAAAAATAGCATTCGTTCGCATCGGGCATGGGAGTTTTTTCGTCCCGTCCGGCAGTTGTTTTCAATAACGTTGATATGGGTCACGTGCTGCGTGGTATTAAGCGAAAGGCCATTAGTCGGAAATATCAAATGGCCGTTGAGCGGGTACGGGCAGTTGGGCAAGCTGCCTCTTTTTTCACCGGCGTAGAGCGCTCAATGCAAGACATCATTCCGGATGACTCCCAGAAAACCCAAGCTACGGCCAAGCTGGTACTGCGTCACCATCTGTGCTGGCGGGATCGGGACCTGGATGGAGTGATGTCGTACTACCATCCGGACATCCAGTACCACGATTTCTTCCAGAACCGCGTGGTGGGTGCCGGCGAGCTGCGCGAATACCTGCAAGCCAGCATGCCCCGTGGCGCCGACGAAGCGATCGAACACACCGACCGCATCCGCGCCGACGGCGACACCGCGTTCATCCAATACCGCATCACCTTGCGTGGCGGCCAGGGCCTGGTGTCGTTTCGCACCAGCGAAGCGATTACCGTGCGCGATGGCTTGATCTGGCGGGTCAACGAGTACGCCTCCCTGGTCCACGAGCAGTCTGCCAGCCGCCGCGAGACCACACGCCCGACCGTCAGCCGCCTGGGCCTGTCGCCGCAGCAACTGAGCTACATGGCCAACGACCTGCAACAGTACTTCGAGCGCCAGCAACCCTATCTGGACCCCGAACTGGACCTGCAACGGGTGGCGAAGGAGTGCGGGTACAGCCGCAACCAGATTTCCTACCTGTTGAACCAGGTGCTGGGGCAAAGTTTTTATCGCTACGTCAACCAGGCACGCCTCCAGCATTTGCTGGCTGCACTGGAAATGGCCGCGCCGCCGATCCGCATCGACGAACTGGCGTTTGCCGCCGGCTTCAATTCGACGTCGGCGTTCTACAGCAGCTTCCGCCAGCACACCGGCCAGTCGCCCAAGGCCTACGTCAAACAAATTTCCCTGCGTGCACGCGCGCAAGACAGCCCCTGAGGCCAGGCTCTAGGATCACTGCCATCGAAGTGTGGTGGTGGAGCTTGGCATGCCTGCATGGCGCAATATCAGTTTATGGATGGACCAGCTGGACGAGCCGCTGCTGGCACGCGCGTCCCTGGAGCAGGACCTGGACGTCAACGTGGCCATCATCGGCGCCGGCTACACCGGGCTCTGGACCGCGTATTACCTGAAGCGCCAGGCGCCCGAGCTGAAAATCGCAATCATCGAGGCGCAAACCGCCGGGTTCGGTGCCTCGGGCCGTAACGGCGGCTGGCTGATGGGCAACCTGCTGGGAGAGGACCGCCTGTTGGCCGGCCTGACCCCGGAACAGCGCCGGGCCTCGTTCGACCTGCTGCACGCCATCCCCGACGAAGTCGCGCAAGTGATCGAGCGCGAAGGCATCGACTGCGACTACCGCAAGGGTGGTGTGCTGTATTGCGCCGCGCGCTACCCCGAACAGGAAGCCACCCTGCGTGCGTACCTGGCCAAACTTCACAGCCAGGGCCTGACCGACGACGATTACCGTTGGCTTGGCCCGCAACAACTGGCCGAGCAGATCCGTATCGCCAAGCCTTATGGCGGCATCTATGCACCCCACGTTGCCACGATTCACCCGGCCAAGCTGGTGCGCGGCCTGGCGCGGTTGGTGGAGCGGATGGGCGTCAAGATCTACGAAAACAGTCCCGTCACTCATTGGCAGTCCGGCAGCCTGCGCACGGACAAAGCCTCGGTGCGCGCCTCCTGGGTGGTGCCGGCGGTGGAAGGGTATGCCACCACGCTGGCTCCGCTGGGGCGCTATCAGTTGCCGGTGCAAAGCCTGATCGTTGCCACCGAGCCGTTGCCGGCCAGCACCTGGGACGAGATCGGCCTGAATCGTGGCCAGGCGTTCGGCGAGAGCAGCCGGCAAGTGACTTACGGCCAGCGTTCGGCGGACAACCGCCTGGTGTTCGGCGCTCGCGGGGGTTATCAGTTTGCCGGCAAGTTGCGGCACAACTTCGAGCTCACCGACAGCGAAGTCGAACTGCGTCGCTATCTGTTCGGCGAACTGTTCCCGCAGCTCAAGAAAGTCCGTATCACCCACGCCTGGGGCGGCAACCTGGGCATGTCCCGGCGCTTCAAGCCGCACATGCTCTGCGATCACGCGGCAGGCATCGCCCTGGCCGGTGGTTACGGCGGCGAGGGCGTAGGCGCCAGCAACCTCGGTGGCCGCACCCTGGCGGACTTGATCCTGGGGCTCGATACGCCGTTGGTTCGCCAGCCATGGGTGATTCAGCCGGGCCGGCTGGACGGGCTCAAGGCCTGGGAACCGGAACCCTGCCGCTGGCTGGGCTACAACGCGATCATCCGCAGTTTTGTGCATGAGGACCAGGTGTTGGCCAACCCCAATACCGCCCCGTGGCGCCGCAAACTGGCCAGCGGGGTTGCCGGGTTCATGGAAGGTTTCATGCACTGAGTCGTTTCAATCACCACAGGTATGAACATGAGCATTACCCAGTTCAAAGACACACTCAGCGCCCATTTGCCGGACTCCTCGCCCGTCGCCGTGCCACTGGGCACACCGGTCGCGGTGGCCTCGACCTTGAGCGTGGAACGTAGCGACGGCGTCGAAACCGGCATCTGGGAATGCACGCCCGGGCGCTGGCGCCGGCAGATCAAAGCCCAGGAGTTTTGCCACTTTATCCAGGGACGCTGCACCTTCACCCCCGACAACGGGGAAATGCTCCACATAGAAGCCGGCGACGCACTGATGTTGCCGGCCAACAGCACCGGTATCTGGGACATCCAGGAAACCGTGCGCAAGACCTATGTATTGATCCTCTGATTCTTTGATCTTTGATCGCCTGCCATAAAAACAGCCCTAAAACCGCCAGGAAATCGAACCATGAGACCCATTGCCCTGTTGCCGCTGGTATTCGTCGCCACCCTCAGCCAAGCCGCCGAGACGGTGAAGATCTACAACTGGTCGGACTATATCGCCCCCGACACCACCAGGAACTTCCAGAAAGAAACCGGCATCGGTTTCACCTACGACGTGTACGACAGCAACGAAACCCTCGACGGCAAGTTGATGACCGGCAAATCCGGCTATGACGTGGTGTTCCCCTCCAACCACTTCATGGCCCGGCAGATCCAGGGCGGGGCGCTGAAGAAACTCGACAAGAGCCAGTTGCCCAACTGGAAGAACCTCAACCCGGTGCTGCTCAAGGCCCTGGAAAACAACGACCCGGGCAACGCCCACGGCTTCCCGTACCTGTGGGGCAGCACTGGTATCGGCTACAACATCGACAAGGTCAAGGCGGTACTCGGCGACAACGCCCCAGTGGATTCCTGGGACCTGATCTTCAAGCCCGAGAACATGCAAAAACTGCAGAAGTGTGGCGTCGCCATCCTCGACAACGGCCCGGAGCTGCTGCCGGCGGCGCTCAACTATCTGGGCCTGCCGCACCACAGCAAGAAGGCGGAAGACTACAAAAAGGCCGAGGACCTGCTGATGAAAGTGCGGCCATACGTGGCGTATTTCCATTCCTCGAAATACACCGCCGACCTGGCCAACGGCGACATCTGCGTGGCCGTGGGCTTCTCCGGCGACATCCTCCAGGCTGAGAGCCGCGCCAAGGAAGCCAAGAATGGCGTGAACATCGGCTACAACATTCCGAAAGAAGGCGCCGCGATCTGGTTCGACATGGTCGCCATGCCCGCCGATGCCCCGGATGAAAAAGCCGGCTATGCCTTCATGAACTACCTGCTGCGCCCGGAAGTGATGGCCAGCATCACCAACTACGTGCACTACGCCAACGGCAATGCCGCGGCGGACAGCCTGGTGGACCCGGCAATCAAGAGCGACACCAAGGTGTACCCAAGTCCGGAAATGATGGGCAAGTTGTTCGCACTGGAAGCAATGCCACTGAACATCGACCGGATTCGTACGCGGGTGTGGAACACCATTCGTACCGGGCGTTGATGATCGTTCCCACGCTCCGCGTGGGAATGCATCCTGTGACGCTCCGCGTCACGACTTCAAAAGCGGAAGCGGAGCGTCCAGGGCGTGGGAACGATCATTAAGGATTCTCCAAGTCATGCCCCAACGACTGGATAAACAACGAAAACAGCTCCGGCTGCGACGAGATATCCAGCTTGGCATACAGGTGCCGGCGGTGAACCTTGACCGTATCCGGCGAGATATTCAGCCGTTCGGCCATGGCTTTTGACGAAAACCCACGCAACACCAATCGCGCTATTTCCAGTTCCCGCTCCGACAATACGCCACAGCCGAAATGACTCAACGCGTCCCGTATCTGGCTGGCCATTTCCGCCGGCGCGGCCACTCGCTGGGTGCTCTGCTGCCAATGCTGCTGCATCAACGGCAACACCCAGGCCGCGAGCGTGGTCATCAACCCCGTTTCCTCGCCGGTAAACAACCGCTGCATCCCCAACGACAGCGATAACGTCCCCGCACCCGGCAATTGCAGGATGAATTGCACCTCGTCTTCCAGCACGTTGTCGTGGAAGTAATTGAGGAAGTATTCACTCTGGCGAAAATGATCCGGCGCCACTTCCTCAAGGCGGTACACGCCACTGGCATACCCCTCGCGACACGCCTGGAAAAACGGGTCCAACAGGTACAAGCCATTCAGATAAACCAGCATCGACGCCGGTTTGCTGCTCGGTTGTGCGTCGTATTCTTCCAGCGCTTCGGGCGGGCCATCGGCGGGGTAGAAGATCGCCAGGGCATTGTCGAAGGGCAGGCATTGGTGCAGCAACAGCACCAGTTGCTTCCAGAAACGCCCGGTGCCGATCTGTGCGACGGTACGCCCCAGGCCCGCGTGCATGCCGACTTCCCTGAACAGGCTCATGTGCAGCTCCACGCTAAGGATTCAGGCCGCAAGGGTTCGACTTTTGCCCGGCGGCGTCAAGGGGAGTACTCCAATAGGGGAATTGGCCGATTTACACAGAGTGTTTAAGTTGGCCGTCAGTCAGTGGGGAACATACCCTGCGCCGCTTCACCTTTTCGTTTCTGCCTCAAACCAAGAACAATCAAGAGGATAACGATATGAGTGCTCCTTCCACGCCCGACGGCGTGCTGAAACCCACCCTGAGCGTATTCGATGTAGTGGCCATCACCGTCTCGGCGGTCACCCCGGCCAGTTCAGTGTTCGTGATTGCGCCGTTTGCCATCCAGCAGGCCGGCAGCGGGGTGTTCCTGGCCTTTGTGATGGCCGCCTTGCTCGCGCTGATGTTCGCCTTTTGCTACGCCGAACTCGGGCGTGCCCACAACAGCGCCGGCGGCGAATACGTGTATGCCAAGCGGGTGTTCGGCGGCATGGCCGGCTACGCGACGTTCCTCACGGTACTGGTGATGCTGCTGTTTATCCCGCCGGTACTGGCCACCGGGGCGGCGACTTACCTGAATAACGCCCTCGGCACCCAATTCGATTCGCAAACCGTGGCCCTGGTGATTGTGGTGTGCAGCTACGCCCTGGGTATCCTCAATATCAAGCTGAATGCCTGGATCACCGGCACCTGCCTGCTGCTGGAAGTGGCGGCGTTGCTGGTGATCGTGTTTATCGGCTTCGGCAACCCGGTGCAGCCGGTCAGCGTGCTGTTGCAACCGCAAATCGTCGAGAACGGCGTGCTGCACCTGGCGCCCTGGGCGCTGGTCATCGGCGCGGTGGGCATCGGCCTGTTCTCGTTCAATGGCTACGGTCCCGCCGTCTTGCTGGCCGAAGACATGAAGTGCGGCGGCAGGGGCGTGCACAAGGCGGTGTTGTGGTCCCTGGGCCTGGTGGTGGTCATCGAGCTGGTGCCGATCACCGCCTTGCTGATCGGTGCGCCATCCCTCAGCGCGATGATCAGCAGTCCCGACCCGATCGGCTACCTGCTGACCAGCCACGGTAACGAAACCCTGTCGCGGCTGGTCAGCGCCGGGATCTTCCTGTCGGTGTTCAACGCCATCGTCGCCATCGTCATCCAGATTGGCCGGGTGGTGTTCAGCAGCGGCCGCGATGCGTTGTGGACACCCACCATCAACAAACTCTTCACCCGGATTCATCCACGCTGGGATTCCCCGTGGTTGGCTACGCTGTTCCTGGCGGTCCCTTCGGCATTGCTCAGCTTCAGCTCCAACCTGGCGGACCTGACGTCTTTCAGCGTACTGCTGATCATGCTGGTGTACCTGATCGTGGCGTTGAGCGCGTTGATGAGCCGGGTGTTGCTGCGTGACCGCGAGCACCCGTATCGCATGCCGTTGTGGCCGGTGCCGGCCTTGCTGGCGGTGCTGGGCGCCGGCTACCTGTTGGTGACCCTGGCGATTGCCGCCTCGGTTCGCGACATCATGATTATCATCGGCCTGTTGGCACTGTCGGTGATCCTGTATTGCATCAGTGGCCGGTTGAGTCCGGCGTTTCAGAAATTGTAAGGAGTGGTTATGCGTGCACGTCAATTGGGCATCACCTTGGGACTGGGTACGCCCGGTGAGTTGAATGCCATCACCGACGTTCCAGGGGTTCGGGTCGGCCACAGTACGATCAAGAGCCGCATCGACGGCAAACAGGTACGTACCGGCGTGACGGCGATCCAGCCCCGGGCCGGTGCCGCGCGGTATCAGCCATGTTTTGCCGGCTACCACGTGCTCAACGGCAATGGCGACGCCACGGGGCTTGAGTGGATCAGCGAATCGGGGTTGCTGACCACGCCGCTGGCGATCACCAACACCCACAGCATCGGGATTGTGCGCGACACGCTGATCGCCCTGGAGCGCGAAAGCCTTGAAGACCCCGCCGTGTACTGGTGCATGCCGGTGGTGATGGAAACCTACGACGGCTTGCTCAACGATATCTGGGGCCAGCACGTCGGCCCGGAGCATGTGCGCGAGGCGCTGGCCAACGCCGAATCCGGGCCGGTGGCGGAGGGCGCCGTGGGCGGCGGCACCGGGATGATCTGCCATGAGTTCAAGGGGGGCATCGGTACCGCGTCACGGCGTTTGCCGGCGGAGCAGGGTGGCTGGACCGTCGGTGTGCTGGTGCAGGCCAACCATGGCAAGCGCCAGGACCTGCGCGTGGATGGTTACCCGGTAGGCCGGCAATTGATGGACATCCCGTCACCCTTTGCCGATCGCGGCACACCCGGCATGGGCTCCATCGTGGTGATCATCGCCACCGATGCGCCGTTGCTGCCCCATCAATGCCAGCGCCTGGCACAACGCGCGTCCATCGGGATTGCGCGCACGGGTGGCGGTACCGAGGACTCCAGCGGGGACCTGTTCCTGGCGTTCGCCACCGGCAATCAGGATTTGCCGGTGGCCGACTACGGGCGCAAGGGCTCGCCCCTCAGCACAGCCCTGCAAATGGTCAATAACGACCACATTTCACCGCTGTTCAGCGCGGCGGCGGAGGCCGTGGAAGAGGCGATCATTAATGCCATAGTGGCCGGCGAAGACATGACCACCGACCAGGGTGTGCGGGTGCCCGCGCTGGATGCCCACACACTCCTGCAGGCATTGCGCCAAACCGGCTGGCGCGGCCAGTAAGTAAACTAAGTCTTGTCCCGGTAATACGGGACAAACACTTAAATAGTGGCTATTCAATACTAACAATGACACGGTGACACTTTCTTAGTGCACCTCAGTCAATACTTTGGATCCATTCGTGGCTAAATGTCTTTAGGAGTATTTAATATTTAAATAGCTGGATTTTAATAACGCGCTATTTACCAGTGTTTGCAGGTTTTGTTCACCGGCCCAACTTTATCCTTGGATAAAAACCGCTGGACGAATGATTTCAGGTTGTGTCAGTTTTCTTTCGCCTTCAAAAGGGGCGAGTGATCGGACTTACTCGCCAGAGTGGGTCCGGTCGGACAAAAACTGTTCCACTTGCAAACAAGGAAGTACGTTTATGTCAAAAGTAAAAGACAAAGCTATTGTGTCGGCGGCTCAAGCAAGTACCGCTTACACCCAGATCGATAGCTTTAGCCATCAATACGACCGCGGTGGCAACCTCACGGTCAATGGCAAACCGTCGTTCACCGTTGACCAGGCCGCCGACCACCTGCTGCGTGAGAACGCCGCGTACCGGGACGTGGATGGCAACGGCAAGATCGATCTCACCTACACCTTCCTGACTTCGGCTTCGAACGCGACCATGAACAAGCATGGGATCACCGGGTTCAGCCAGTTCAACACCCAGCAGAAAGCACAGGCCGTACTGGCCATGCAATCCTGGGCCGATGTGGCCAATGTCACCTTCACCGAGAAAGCCTCGGGCGGTGACTTCCACATGACCTTCGGCAACTACAGCGGCGGCCAGGACGGCGCAGCGGCCTTTGCCTACCTGCCAGGCACCAACGCCAAGTACAACGAAAGCGGTCTTGACGGCACTTCCTGGTACCTGACGAACAACAGCTACACGCCGAACAAGACCCCGGACCTGAACAACTATGGCCGGCAGACCCTGACCCACGAAATCGGCCACACCCTGGGCCTGGACCACCCTGGCGACTACAACGCCGGGACCGGCAACCCTTCGTACAAAGACGCGGACTATGGACAGGACACGCGTGGCTACAGCGTCATGAGTTACTGGAGCGAGAGCAACACCAACCAGAACTTCAGCAAAGGCGGGGTAGAAGCCTACTCGTCCGGCCCGCTGATTGACGACATCGCCGCGATCCAGAAGCTCTACGGCGCCAACTACAACACCCGTGCCGGTGACACCACCTATGGCTTCAACTCCAACACCGGGCGTGATTTCCTCAGCGCCACTTCATCGGCCGACAAGCTGGTGTTCTCGGTGTGGGACGGTGGCGGCAACGACACCCTGGACTTCTCCGGTTTTACCCAGAACCAGAAGATCAACCTCAATGAAACCTCGTTCTCCGACGTTGGCGGCCTGGTGGGCAACGTTTCCATCGCCAAGGGTGTGACCGTGGAGAACGCCATCGGCGGTTCGGGCAACGACCTGCTGATCGGTAACGCAGCCGCCAACGTCCTCAAGGGCGGTGCCGGCAACGACATCATCTTCGGCGGCGGCGGTGCAGACCAGCTGTGGGGCGGCTCAGGCAACGACACCTTCGTGTTCGGCGCCAGCTCCGACTCCAAGCCGGGTGCGGCGGACAAGATCTTCGACTTCACCTCGGGTTCCGACAAGATCGACCTCACCGGCATCACCAAAGGTGCAGGCCTGACCTTCGTCAACGCGTTTACCGGTCATGCCGGCGACGCGGTGCTGTCCTACGCTTCGGGTACCAACCTGGGCACATTGGCCGTGGACTTCTCCGGGCACGGCGTGGCGGATTTCCTCGTCACCACCGTTGGCCAGGCAGCCGTCAGCGACATCGTGGCCTGATACACGCGTAAAGGAGGGTGGCGCACACGCGCCGCCCTCTGCCCTTGCATCCACCCCATGAACGGGCGAAGGTGATGACGCTATTTCGCAGTACCGTGGCCTGGAGTTTCCAGGTGTTGCTTATGTCGGCAGGAGCCACAGCAATGGCAAGCAGTCTGGTTTTACCTACTTCCGCGCAGTTGGCCGGGCATTGGGCGCTGCACCAGCAAGAGCAGGTGTGCGCATTGGACTTGATTGAGCAGGCTAACGCGTTAGGGGGCGATGTGGAGTGCGCCGGACAATGGCTGGGGGAAGCCCCCGTTAGTTGGACGCCTACTCCCGATGGTATTTGGCTGATGAATGCCGAAGGCACCGGCATAACCCATTTGAATCGCCAGAAAGAAGGCGAATATGAAGGTCGCGCAAAAACCGGCGCGGTATTGATATTGCAACGTGCACCGTAATAGTTCGTTATAACGATATAACCCGATTTTAATGTTTGCCCGCCCCTTATTGGAGCGCTCGGTAAACTATTGCGCGTCATTCGGCTCAGGGAAGATCAGGCAACATGGCGAAGACCACTCCCGTTGCACCACTGTTCAAGGCACTCGGCGACTACAAAAGTATTCTGATCAGTATTGGCTGTTTCACGGCATTGATTAACGTATTGATGTTGGTGCCGTCGATTTATATGTTGCAAGTCTACGACCGCGTACTGTCTTCACAGAACGAAACCACCCTGGTGATGTTGACGCTGATGGTGGTGGGGTTCTTCGCCTTTATCGGTGTGCTGGAGGTGATCCGCAGCTTTATCGTGATTCGCATCGGCAGCCAGCTGGAGCGGCGTTTCAACCTGCGGGTCTACAAGGCCGCTTTCGAGCGCAACCTGCAACGGGGCGAAGGCCATGGCGGGCAATCCCTGGGGGACCTGACCCACATCCGCCAATTCATCACCGGGCCTGCGCTGTTCGCGTTTTTCGACGCGCCGTGGTTTCCGATCTATCTGTTCGTGATTTTCCTGTTCAACGTGTGGCTGGGTGTCTTGGCCAGTGCCGGTGCCGTGCTGCTGATTGCCCTGGCGTGCCTTAACGAATACCTGACCAAAAAGCCTCTGGGTGAAGCCAGCGGTTATTCCCAGCAATCCACCCAATTGGCCACCAGCCACCTGCATAACGCCGAGACCATCCAGGCCATGGGCATGCTGGGTGCATTGCGCAAGCGCTGGTTCAAGGTGCATTCGCAGTTCCTGGGCCTGCAGAACAAGGCCAGCGACACCGGCTCGATCATCAGTTCCCTGAGTAAATCCCTGCGCCTGTGCCTGCAATCGTTGGTGCTGGGCCTGGGTGCGCTCCTGGTGATCAAGGGCGACATGACCGCCGGGATGATGATCGCAGGCTCCATTTTGATGGGTCGGGTGTTGAGCCCCATCGACCAGTTGATCGCCGTGTGGAAGCAATGGAGTTCGGCCAAGCTGGCCTACCAGCGCCTGGACAACCTGATGCGCGAGTTTCCGCCCCAGGGCGAGCAGATGGCCTTGCCGGCGCCCAAGGGCAATGTGAGTTTCGAGCAAGTCAGCGCAGGCCCGCCGGGGCGACGTGTGCCGACCTTGCATCAAGTCAGCTTCAACCTGACTGCGGGCGAAGTGCTCGGCGTGCTGGGTGCTTCCGGCTCCGGCAAATCAACCCTGGCCCGCGTGCTGGTGGGCGTATGGCCAACCCTGGCAGGCACCGTGCGCCTGGACGGAGCCGACATTCATCGCTGGGACCGCGACGACCTCGGACCGCATATCGGTTATCTGCCCCAGGACATCGAACTGTTCAGCGGCAGCATCGCCGACAACATCGCGCGCTTTCGCGAAGCCGACCCGGATTTGGTGGTGCAGGCCGCCCAACAGGCAGGTGTGCACGAATTGATCCTGCGCTTGCCCCACGGCTACGACACCGTGCTCGGTGACGAGGGCAGCGGCCTGTCCGGTGGGCAGAAACAACGGGTCGCCCTGGCCCGCGCGCTGTACGGCGGGCCACGCCTGATCGTGCTCGACGAGCCCAACTCCAACCTCGACACCGTGGGTGAAGCCGCCCTGGCCAGCGCGATCATGCAGATGAAAGCCCAGGGCAGCACGGTGGTACTGGTGACTCACCGTTCCTCGGCGTTGGCCCAGGCCGACAAGCTGCTGGTGCTGAACGAAGGTCGTTTGCAGGCATTTGGTCCGAGCCAGGACGTGCTGCGCGCACTGTCCGGCCAGCAGGAAGCACCACGAGAAAAGGCCGGGGTCAGCCTCAGCCGTCAGTATCAAGCCGGAAGGAATCCAGGCGCATGAGCAGCGACAGCAGCATTCAAATCAACCGCGATTACGAACAGACCCATCCCGAGCACGACGCGCGTTTCTTCGCCCGCATGGGCTGGCTGCTGACGGTGGTCGGCGCCGGCGGGTTTTTCCTCTGGGCCAGTCTGGCGCCGTTGGACCAGGGGATCCCGGTACAAGGCACGGTGGTGGTATCGGGCAAGCGCAAGGCGGTACAAACCCTGAGCCCCGGCGTGGTCAGCCGGATCCTGGTGCGTGAAGGCGAAGCGGTGAAACAGGGCCAGCCGCTGTTCCGTCTCGACCAGACGCAGAACCAGGCCGACGTGCACTCGCTGCAAGCCCAGTACCGCATGGCGTGGGCCAGCGTGGCACGGTGGCAGAGCGAGCGGGATAACCAGTCGACGATCACCTTTCCGGCGCAATTGAGCGGCAACCCGGACCAAGCCCTGGCACTGGTCCTCGAAGGCCAGCGTCAACTGTTCAGCAGCCGCCGCGAAGCCTTTGCCCGGGAACAGGCCGGGATTCGCGCCAGTATCGAAGGCGCTACGGCGCAACTGAACGGCATGCGCCGCGCCCGCAGTGACCTGACCGCCCAGGCGCAATCCCTGCGAGACCAGTTGAACAACCTGCAACCCCTGGCCGACAACGGCTACATCCCGCGCAACCGGCTGATGGAATACCAGCGGCAACTGTCCCAGGTGCAACAGGACCTGGCGCAGAACACCGGCGAAAGCGGGCGGGTGGAGCAGGGCATCCTCGAGTCGCGCCTCAAGTTGCAGCAGCACAGCGAGGAGTACCAGAAGGAAGTGCGCAGCCAACTGGCCGACGCGCAGCTGCGCAGCCTGACCCTGGAACAACAACTGACCTCCGCCGGTTTCGACCTGCAGCACAGCGAGATCAACGCGCCCGCCGATGGCATCGCGGTCAACCTGGGCGTGCACACCGAAGGCGCCGTGGTGCGTGCCGGTGAAACCCTGCTGGAAATCGTGCCCCAGGACACCCGCCTGGAAGTCGAAGGGCGCCTGCCGGTGCACCTGGTGGACAAGGTCGGTGCGCACTTGCCGGTGGACATTCTCTTCACCGCCTTCAATCAGAGCCGCACGCCGCGGGTGCCGGGGGAGGTGAGCCTGATCTCCGCCGACCAGATGCTCGACGAAAAAACCGGCATGCCTTACTACGTGCTGCGCACCACCGTCAGCAGCAGCGCCCTGGAGAAACTCCACGGCCTGGTGATCAAGCCGGGGATGCCCGCCGAGATGTTCATCCGCACCGGCGAGCGCTCCTTGCTCAATTACCTGTTCAAGCCGCTGCTGGACCGCGCTGGCTCGGCGTTGACCGAGGAATGAGCATGAAGCCGATGTTCATCGCCTTGCTGATCGCCTGCGGCAGCGCCCAGGCCGCCATGGGCCCGTTCGATGTCTACGAACAGGCCCTGCGCAACGATCCGGTATTCCTTGGTGCCATCAAGGAGCGCGACGCCGGCCTGGAAAACCGCACCATCGGCCGCGCCGGCCTGCTGCCCAAGCTCTCGTACAACTACAACAAGGGCCGCAACAACTCCCAGGCCACCTTGCCCGACGGGCGCGGCGGCAATTATCACGATGACCGCAACTACAACAGCTATGGCTCCACGTTCACCCTGCAACAGCCGCTGTTCGACTACGAAGCCTATGCCAACTACCGCAAGGGCGTGGCCCAGGCACTGTTTGCCGACGAGAGCTTCCGCGACAAGAGCCAGGCGCTGCTGGTGCGGGTGCTGACCTATTACACCCAGGCGTTGTTTGCCCAGGACCAGATCGACATTGCCCGCGCCAAGAAAAAGGCCTACGAGCAGCAGTTCCAGCAGAACCAGCATCTGTTCCAGCAGGGTGAGGGCACCCGCACCGACATCCTGGAAGCAGAGTCGCGTTATGAGCTGGCGACTGCCGAGGAAATCCAGGCGCTGGATGAACAGGACGCCTCGCTGCGCGAACTCGGGGCGCTGATTGGCGTGCAGAGCGTCAACATCAACGACCTGGCGCCGCTGAACCCGGGGTTTGCCGCCTTCACCCTGACCCCGGCCAATTACGACACCTGGCACGAACTGGCGCTGACCAACAACCCCAACCTGGCCTCGCAACGCCAGTCCGTGGAAGTGGCGCGTTATGAAGTGGAGCGCAACCGTTCGGGGCACCTGCCACGCATCACGGCGTATGCCAGCTCGCGCCAGCAGGAATCCGACAGCGGCAACACCTACAACCAGCGCTACGACACCAACACCATCGGCATCGAAGTCAGCATGCCGTTGTATGCCGGTGGCGGCGTCTCGGCTTCCACCCGCCAGGCCAGCCGCGCCATGGAGCAGGCCGAGTACGAACTGGAAGGCAAGACCCGCGAAACCCTGATCGAACTGCGACGCCAGTTCAGTGCTTGCCTGTCGGGCGTCAGCAAGTTGCGGGCGTATCAAAAGGCGCTGACTTCGGCTGAAGCGCTGGTGGTCTCGACCAAGCAAAGCATCCTCGGGGGCGAGCGGGTCAACCTCGATGCGCTGAACGCCGAGCAGCAGTTGTACAGCACCCGTCGCGACCTGGCCCAGGCACGGTACGACTACCTGATGGCCTGGACCAAATTGCATTACTACGCGGGCAACTTGCGTGACACCGACCTGGCCAAGGTGGACGAGGCGTTTGGTCCTGAGAGCCGCTGATGCCTGGACGAGTAGCACTTGGTGCAAGGGAGCTTTGGTGGCATGGGCGCTTGTTTTGGCAAGGGAGTTTTCTGTGGCAAGGGCGCTTGTTGTGGCGAGGGAGCTTGCTCCCGCTGGGCTGCGTAGCGGCCCCAAGATCTTGGGAGCGCTGCGCACTCCAGCGGGAGCAAGCTCCCTCGCCACAGGTATTTCAACAATAAGAAAAGGGACTCTTCATGATCACTGGTTCACCTCCCTTCAAACCCTTC
>NZ_JACARZ010000036.1:0-3111 GCF_013386315.1 Pseudomonas sp. P7779
CCAGATTGCTTGGGGTTATATGGTCAAGTGAAGAAGCGCATACGGTGGATGCCTTGGCAGTCAGAGGCGATGAAAGACGTGGTAGCCTGCGAAAAGCTTCGGGGAGTCGGCAAACAGACTTTGATCCGGAGATGTCTGAATGGGGGAACCCAGCCATCATAAGATGGTTACCTTACACTGAATACATAGGTGTATGGAGCGAACCAGGGGAACTGAAACATCTAAGTACCCTGAGGAAAAGAAATCAACCGAGATTCCCTTAGTAGTGGCGAGCGAACGGGGACTAGCCCTTAAGTGGCTTTGAGATTAGCGGAACGCTCTGGAAAGTGCGGCCATAGTGGGTGATAGCCCTGTACGCGAAAATCTCTTAGTCATGAAATCGAGTAGGACGGAGCACGAGAAACTTTGTCTGAATATGGGGGGACCATCCTCCAAGGCTAAATACTACTGACTGACCGATAGTGAACTAGTACCGTGAGGGAAAGGCGAAAAGAACCCCGGAGAGGGGAGTGAAATAGATCCTGAAACCGTATGCGTACAAGCAGTGGGAGCAGACTTTGTTCTGTGACTGCGTACCTTTTGTATAATGGGTCAGCGACTTATTTTCAGTGGCGAGCTTAACCGAATAGGGGAGGCGTAGCGAAAGCGAGTCTTAATAGGGCGTCTAGTCGCTGGGAATAGACCCGAAACCGGGCGATCTATCCATGGGCAGGTTGAAGGTTGGGTAACACTAACTGGAGGACCGAACCGACTACCGTTGAAAAGTTAGCGGATGACCTGTGGATCGGAGTGAAAGGCTAATCAAGCTCGGAGATAGCTGGTTCTCCTCGAAAGCTATTTAGGTAGCGCCTCATGTATCACTGTAGGGGGTAGAGCACTGTTTCGGCTAGGGGGTCATCCCGACTTACCAAACCGATGCAAACTCCGAATACCTACAAGTGCCGAGCATGGGAGACACACGGCGGGTGCTAACGTCCGTCGTGAAAAGGGAAACAACCCAGACCGTCAGCTAAGGTCCCAAAGTTATGGTTAAGTGGGAAACGATGTGGGAAGGCTTAGACAGCTAGGAGGTTGGCTTAGAAGCAGCCACCCTTTAAAGAAAGCGTAATAGCTCACTAGTCGAGTCGGCCTGCGCGGAAGATGTAACGGGGCTCAAACCATACACCGAAGCTACGGGTATCACCTTCGGGTGATGCGGTAGAGGAGCGTTCTGTAAGCCTGTGAAGGTGAGTTGAGAAGCTTGCTGGAGGTATCAGAAGTGCGAATGCTGACATGAGTAACGATAATGGGTGTGAAAAACACCCACGCCGAAAGACCAAGGTTTCCTGCGCAACGTTAATCGACGCAGGGTTAGTCGGTCCCTAAGGCGAGGCTGAAAAGCGTAGTCGATGGAAAACAGGTTAATATTCCTGTACTTCTGGTTATTGCGATGGAGGGACGGAGAAGGCTAGGCCAGCTTGGCGTTGGTTGTCCAAGTTTAAGGTGGTAGGCTGGAATCTTAGGTAAATCCGGGATTCTAAGGCCGAGAGCTGATGACGAGTCATCTTTTAGATGACGAAGTGGTTGATGCCATGCTTCCAAGAAAAGCTTCTAAGCTTCAGGTAACCAGGAACCGTACCCCAAACCGACACAGGTGGTTGGGTAGAGAATACCAAGGCGCTTGAGAGAACTCGGGTGAAGGAACTAGGCAAAATGGCACCGTAACTTCGGGAGAAGGTGCGCCGGTGAGGGTGAAGGACTTGCTCCGTAAGCTCATGCCGGTCGAAGATACCAGGCCGCTGCGACTGTTTATTAAAAACACAGCACTCTGCAAACACGAAAGTGGACGTATAGGGTGTGACGCCTGCCCGGTGCCGGAAGGTTAATTGATGGGGTTAGCTAACGCGAAGCTCTTGATCGAAGCCCCGGTAAACGGCGGCCGTAACTATAACGGTCCTAAGGTAGCGAAATTCCTTGTCGGGTAAGTTCCGACCTGCACGAATGGCGTAACGATGGCGGCGCTGTCTCCACCCGAGACTCAGTGAAATTGAAATCGCTGTGAAGATGCAGTGTATCCGCGGCTAGACGGAAAGACCCCGTGAACCTTTACTATAGCTTTGCACTGGACTTTGAATTTGCTTGTGTAGGATAGGTGGGAGGCTTTGAAGCGTGGACGCCAGTTCGCGTGGAGCCAACCTTGAAATACCACCCTGGCAACTTTGAGGTTCTAACTCAGGTCCGTTATCCGGATCGAGGACAGTGTATGGTGGGTAGTTTGACTGGGGCGGTCTCCTCCTAAAGAGTAACGGAGGAGTACGAAGGTGCGCTCAGACCGGTCGGAAATCGGTCGTAGAGTATAAAGGCAAAAGCGCGCTTGACTGCGAGACAGACACGTCGAGCAGGTACGAAAGTAGGTCTTAGTGATCCGGTGGTTCTGTATGGAAGGGCCATCGCTCAACGGATAAAAGGTACTCCGGGGATAACAGGCTGATACCGCCCAAGAGTTCATATCGACGGCGGTGTTTGGCACCTCGATGTCGGCTCATCACATCCTGGGGCTGAAGCCGGTCCCAAGGGTATGGCTGTTCGCCATTTAAAGTGGTACGCGAGCTGGGTTTAGAACGTCGTGAGACAGTTCGGTCCCTATCTGCCGTGGACGTTTGAGATTTGAGAGGGGCTGCTCCTAGTACGAGAGGACCGGAGTGGACGAACCTCTGGTGTTCCGGTTGTCACGCCAGTGGCATTGCCGGGTAGCTATGTTCGGAATAGATAACCGCTGAAAGCATCTAAGCGGGAAACTAGCCTCAAGATGAGATCTCACTGGAACCTTGAGTTCCCTGAAGGGCCGTCGAAGACTACGACGTTGATAGGTTGGGTGTGTAAGCGCTGTGAGGCGTTGAGCTAACCAATACTAATTGCCCGTGAGGCTTGACCATATAACACCCAAGCAATTTGCGTCGAAGAGACCAGATTGCGGTGTGTGAAGACGAAACGAACCGAAAGTTCGAGATCTTGCAAAACACCGAAAGCTATCACATACCCAATTTGCTGAAGCGAGGCCAACTGGCCACGACTCAGTACCCGAATTTCTTGACGACCATAGAGCATTGGAACCACCTGATCCCATCCCGA